>NZ_JBPKJK010000001.1:0-214408 GCF_051756985.1 Saccharothrix sabaoui | reverse complement strand
GGGTGTGGCCGGGCGCGTGCGCGTGGCCGGGCGCGTGCGCGTGGCCGGGCGCGTGCGCGTGGTGCTCGCCGAACGCGCGCCTGATCGACTCGCGCACCTCGTGCACCAGCAGCACGTGGACGAGCCGGTCGTCGGCGAACTCGACCTCGGCCAGGGCGAGCCCGATGCCCATGGCGGCGTCGTCGCACAGCCGGCGCGCCTCCTCCACCGACGTCCCGATCGCGACCAGCGGGTTCCACGCGCCGGACGCCCGGTCCCCCGCCAGGTCCTCGACGGCGTCGAGCAGGTGCGCCAGGCGGCCGAAGAGGCGGCCCACCTCGCGCAGCGGCGCGGCGTTGCCCGGCCGGCCGGTCAGCGCGGCGGTCTGCGCGACGGCCTCCCCCGCGGCGGTCTCGGTCGGCTCGGTCACCGCGAGCACGGACGTCCCGGCGCCGGCCGCCGCCTCCACCGACGACTGCCGGGCGACCGCGTCCACCAGCACGGCGGTGTCGAAGCCCAGGTCGTGGCCGGTGCTCGCGGCCTGCTCGGCCCACCTGCGGGCGACCTGCCTGCCCACCACGCGCGCGCCCGCGCGCCCGAAGACGCCGTCGCGGTCGACCACGTGGTCGCCGACCTTGGCCGAGGCGAGCACGAGGGACACCGACGCGGCCAGCCGCGCGCCCGCGCCCGTCGCGACGTCCGCCGACCGCATCCCGCGCAACGCGCACGGCCCCGCCGACCTGCGCGAACGCCCCGACTGGGCCTCCACGAGAGCGGAGATGACGAGGCCGTCGTAGTTGGTGACCACGCGCGCCAGGTGGCCGTGGTCGTCGCGCAGCGCGAGGCACAGGCCGCACAGGTGCGCCAACCACGACTCGCGCAGGTCGGGGGCCAGGCGGTTGCGGCAGGGGCGGATGATGCCGAACATGGCGGGAAGAGTAAGCGATCATCCTACTTTCGGGTGACAAAAGTGAGTGTTCAGCGGGTTCCGCTGCATAGGGTCGCGATGTGACGCCGAGCTCCGCCGGGACCCGCATGCACATCCACCCGCCGAAGATCGAGTACTTCGACCTGGACGCCAAGAGCAACACCGACCCGAAGGGCCACCTCCGGGGGGTCGACGAGTACCGCCTGACCCAGCACGGCCTCTACATGTTCCGGCCCGTGCCCGGTCACCCGCACCTGTCGCACTTCGAGTCGTGGCTGCTGCCGTCCCAGGGCCTGCGCGTGACCAGGCAGTCCTGGCACCCGGGCCACGAGCGCGACTACGACCTGTACGTGGACGTGGTCGAGATCAGCTCCAGCGGGTCGGTGTGGAAGACCGTCGACCTGTACCTCGACATCATCGTGCGCACGGGGCGCGGCGTGACCGTGCTGGACACCGACGAACTGCTGCAGGCCCTCGACGAGGGCCTCATCGGGCCGGACCGGGCCCGGTGGGCGCTGGAGAACGCCTACCGCGCGGTGGCCGGGATCGCCGCGCACGGGTACGACGCCGTGCGCTGGCTGGCCGCCGCGGGAACGATCACCACCTGGCGTCGCAGGTAATACAGACCGTGACACTCGCAGGTCAACCATCCCCTGTGTCCGTCACCGGATAGATACCGCCCTTACCACAGACCGTGATATAACGAATCGACCCGCACAGTTACCCGGCGCACATCTGCGGCTACCCTCGGGTCGCGTGGGAGCGGTCATCACACCTCAGCTGGTCGACGTGGTCGACACCGTCAGCGCAGTTCGGAGCTACTCCAGCGGCATGGCGCGGCACTTGTCGGCCTGCCGGGTGGAGCACTGGGGCCTGCGCCTGGAGTGCCCCACGCCGGAGGACCCGTTCTCCGATTCGGAGGTCACCTGGTTGATGCCCGAGCTCGGGCTCCGGCTGACCCACCACAAGCCCCGGTCGCGGCACGCGCGCAGCGGCCCCAGCGTGCTGTCCGCCGTGCGGGTGCAGCGCGACGGCCGCCACTGGCGCACCACGGACCTCCTGCTGGGCCTGGCCGTGCCCGGCGGCACGACGGCCCGCATCGTGCGCTCCGAGGAGTTCGCCGCCGCCGTCGCCGGCCGCGTGCTGAACCCCGACGACGCCGACCAGGCGCTGCGCACCGTGCACCGCACCCTGGAGGAGGTGAGCCTGCACCGCCACGACCTGGCGACCTGGCTCACCCACCGGGGCATCTTCGACGCCTGGCCGTCGCTCTAGTCCTCGCGGGCGGCGAAGAACGCGTCGGCGCGGGCCTCGGCGGCCGACCACCACGACTCCTCCGACCCACCGCGCGCGCCACCCGGACGGGCCTCCGCCGGCTTCAGCGCCGCGTACTCGTCGCGCGCCGCCGCGTCGGCCCGCAGCCAGTCGCGGAACCGCACCGCCCGCTCCCACGCCGGGCCGCCCTCGACGCGCACGCGCAGGTCGACCGGCCGCCCCGGGTCCGCGCCCGCGTGCACCCGCTCCGGGTCGCCCGCACCTCCCACGACGCCCTCGCCCGGTGTGAGGCGCGGGAAGCCGGCCCGCGCCAGCGCGTCCTCCAGCTCCGCGGCCTCGGCCGGGGACGCGACCCCCAGCTGGAAGCCCAGCACGTCCTCCGCGGCCAGCCCCGGCACGGCCGTGGAGCCGATGTGCTCGACCCGCCGGCCGCCCGCCACCACCGCGATCCGCGCCGCGACCCGTTGCGCCTGCGCCGGCCACGTGTCGTCGTACGGCACGACGACCGGCGACCCGGCGGCGGGCCGGCCCAACCGCACGTTCGACTCGTAGCGCACCAGCCGGTCCGCCCACAGCTCGTCGACCCGCGCGAGCACCAGGTCGGGCGTGCCGGAGTTGTCCAGCCACACGTCCGCCACCGCGCGGCGGCGCTCGTCGTCGGCCTGGGCCGCGATGCGCCGGCGCGCGTCGTCCTCCGCCATGCCGCGACCGCGCAGGCGCGCGACGCGCTCCTCGACGTCGGCGTGCACGATGAGCACGAGGTGGTAGAGCGGGGCCATGCCGTTCTCCACGAGCAGCGGCACGTCGTGCACGACGACCGCGTCCTCGGGCGCGGCGGCGATCAGCTCGGCCGTGCGGGCGGCGATCCTCGGGTGCGTGATGCCGTTGAGGGTGACGCGGGCGGCGTCGTCGCTGAACACCTTCGCGGCCAGCGCGGCCCGGTTGAGCGCGCCGTCCTCCACGACGTCCTCGCCGAACGCCTCGACGATCTCGCGCAGCCCGTCCGTGCCCGGTTCGACGACCTCCCGGGCCAGCCGGTCGGCGTCGACCACCACCGCGCCGTGCTCGGCGAGCCTGCCCGCCACCGTCGACTTGCCCGACCCGATTCCCCCGGAGAGGCCCACGCGCAACATGGGGTCAGCCTGCCACGGCCGCGGTGCCCGGTCCTCTTCGGCGGGGGTGCCCGGTCCTCTTCGGCGGGGGGCTCAGTCCTCTTCGGCGGGCGTCATGGACTGCTGGGCGAGTGCGGCCAGGAAGCCGGGGACCTGGTCCTCCGGCAGGAAACCGGCCTTCACGCGCACCACGTACGTGGTCTTGCCCAGCGAGCCGATGAGCAGGCGCTCGGCCGCGGTGACGACGAGGTCGGCCTTGTGCTTGGTGACGTCGACCTTGCCGGTCGTGGCGCCGTCCTCGCGTTCGGCGGTGACGCTGTCCGCGACCCGCCCGGCCGCCGTGGGCTCGTCCACGTAGGTGGCGAGGCCGACGACCACCGGGGCGGCCGCGATCGGCTGCCGCTCGCCGAGGCCGTAGTAGCAGTCGAGCTTGCCCGTGCGGCCGAGCGACGGTTCGCGGACGCCGATGATCTGCTTCAGCTCGCCGCCCAGCTCGCGGCCGAGCTTCTGGTCGAGCACCTCGACGGGCAGGACGAGCTCGCAGTCGTCCGGCAGCGGGCGGTCGGCCATCTGCGGGGTCCGGGTGATCGTCGTCGGCGGCAGGATCGTCGGGATCTGCGGCGGCGGCGCGGGCGTCCTCGGCGCGGGCGCGCACGCCGAGACCAGGGCCGGCAACACGACGGCCAGCACCACCGGCAGCAGCATCATCCGCGCGCTCATAGGGCTCTCAACCTAGCGCACCGCACCAGCCCCCCAGCCTGCTCGAACGCAGAACTCAGGGGTCCTGAGCGTCGGACTCACGGGTCGCGAGCGTTGGACTCACGGGTCGCGAGCGTCGGACTCGCCGGCGAGTGGCCGGCACACCGGCGAGTCATGCGTTCGCGACCCGTGAGTCATGCGTTCGCGGCTGGTGAGTTGGGCGTTCGCGGGTGGGGACAGCAGAGCGCCCCCCACCCGGAGGGGTGGGGGGCGACTCGGGAGTGCTACCGGTCAGGTGACCGGGGTGCTGATCAGGCGCCGCCCGACAGCTTCTCGCGGAGCGCGGCCAGCTGCTCGTCGCTGGCCAGGGTGCCGCCGGCCTGGGCCGGGGCGCCCGTGCTGGACGACGACGCGGCAGCCGGGGCGTCGCCACCGGACGAGTAGTTCGTCTCGCCCGCGGCCTCTTCCTCGGCGGCAGCGGCCTTGGCGACCTGCTTCATGTGGGCCTCGTAGCGCGTGTGGGCCTCGGCGTACTGCCGCTCCCACTCCTCGCGCTGCTTGTCGAAGCCTTCCTGCCACTCCTGGGTCTCCGGGTCGAAGCCCTCGGGGTAGATGTAGTTGCCCTGGTCGTCGTACTCGGCGGCCATGCCGTACTGGGTCGGGTCGAACTCGGAGTCGACCGTGAAGCCCTCGTTGGCCTGCTTGAGCGACAGCGAGATCCGCCGGCGGTCGAGGTCGATGTCGATGACCTTGACCATGACGTCGTCGCCGACCTGGACGACCTGCTCCGGGATCTCCACGTGGCGCTCGGCCAGCTCGGAGATGTGGACCAGGCCCTCGATGCCCTCGTCCACGCGGACGAACGCACCGAACGGGACGAGCTTGGTGACCTTGCCCGGCACGATCTGGCCGATCGCGTGGGTCCGGGCGAACTGGCGCCACGGGTCTTCCTGCGTCGCCTTGAGCGACAGCGACACGCGCTCGCGCTCCATGTCGACGTCCAGGACCTCGACCGTGACCTCCTGGCCGACCTCGACGACCTCGGACGGGTGGTCGATGTGCTTCCAGGACAGCTCCGAGACGTGCACCAGGCCGTCCACGCCACCCAGGTCCACGAAGGCACCGAAGTTGACGATGGAGGACACGACGCCCTTGCGGACCTGGCCCTTCTGCAGCTGGTTGAGGAACTCGCTGCGGACCTCGGACTGGGTCTGCTCCAGCCACGCGCGGCGGGACAGGACCACGTTGTTGCGGTTCTTGTCCAGCTCGATGATCTTCGCCTCGAGCTCACGGCCCACGTAGGGCTGGAGGTCGCGGACGCGGCGCATCTCGACGAGCGAGGCGGGGAGGAAGCCGCGCAGACCGATGTCCAGGATCAGGCCGCCCTTGACGACCTCGATGACGGTGCCCTTGACGGGCTCGTCCTTCTCCTTGAGCGCCTCGATGGTGCCCCAGGCGCGCTCGTACTGAGCACGCTTCTTGGAGAGGATCAGCCGACCTTCCTTGTCCTCCTTCTGGAGAACAAGAGCCTCGACCTCGTCACCGACCTTGACGACCTCGTTGGGGTCGACGTCGTGCTTGATCGACAGCTCACGCGAGGGGATGACGCCCTCGGTCTTGTAGCCGATGTCGAGCAGGACCTCGTCCCGGTCGACCTTGACGATGGTTCCCTCGACGATATCGCCGTCGTTGAAGTACTTGATCGTCTTGTCGATAGCAGCGAGGAAGTCCTCCTCCGTCCCGATATCGTTGATGGCGACCTGCTTCGGCGCAGCGGCAACCGGGACAGTGGTGGTGTCGGTGGACATTAGGTAGGTGGCTCCGGTACGGATTGGGGTTTCGGCCTGCGGGTTCGACGCTTCGCGGAGGGCGCGCCCCACCGCGAAGACCGACTCACCAGGAGATCACCGATCATGGGCAGCGCGAACGCACCACGCACGCGGTATCGTACGCGGCTCGACGACCACCGGGCAAACCGGTCCGCGTGAATGGAGCAGCGTGTCCGACCAGCACGCGAGCGCCGAACTGGCGCTCGGCACGACCGGCATCGCCAAGCGGGGGGTCGACGCGGCGGAGTCGCGGGCGGCGAACCGGGTCTGGTGGGACGCCGACGCGGACGACTACCACGCCGAGCACGGCGACTTCCTGGGCGCGGCTGACTTCGTCTGGTGCCCCGAGGGCGTCCGCGAGGAGGAGGTCGGCTACCTCGGTGACGTGCGGGGACGCCGGGTGCTGGAGGTCGGCTGCGGCTCCGCGCCGTGCGCGCGCTGGCTGAAGCGGCGGGGCGCGGACGTGGTGGCGTTCGACATCTCGGCCGGGATGCTGCGGCACGCCGTCGCGGCGGCCGGGGCCACCGGCACCTCGGTGCCGCTGGTCCAGGCGAGCGCCGACCAGCTGCCGTTCGCCGACGCCGCGTTCGACGCCGCCTGCTCCGCGTTCGGCGCGGTGCCGTTCGTGGCGGACGTGGGCGAGGTGTTCCGGGAGGTGGCCCGGGTGCTGCGGCCCGGCGCCCCGTGGGTCTTCTCCGTGACTCACCCGATCCGGTGGATCTTCCCGGACGACCCGGGGCCGAACGGCCTCACCGTCACGCAGTCCTACTTCGACCGCACGCCGTACGTGGAGGTCGACGACACCGGCCGGGCCACGTACGTGGAGCACCACCGGACCACCGGTGACTACGTGCGGGCGCTCGTCGGGGCGGGTCTGGAGCTGCTCGACGTGGTCGAGCCGGAGTGGCCGGCCGGGCACACCCGCAACTGGGGCCAGTGGAGCCCGCTGCGCGGCCGGCTGTTCCCGGGCACCGCGATCTTCCGGACGCGGAAGTCGTAACCTCCCTGGCATGACCGTCGGGCGGGGGCTGGTGGAGGCGCAGGCGGCGAGGTTCGCGAGCATCGACCCGCTGCTGCCGCCGCCGACGCCCCCCGCGGACGGGGACGTGCTGACCGCGGCGCTGCCGGACGGCACGCGGGTCGCCGGCGTGCTGACCCGCCAGGTGCACGAGCGCCGCTCCCCCGCCCGCCTGTGGTCGGCCACCGAGGTGTGGGAGCTGTCGCCGCTGCTGGGCGGCACGGGCGCGGCGGGCATGGACGCGCTGCTGCGGGCGTGGCGGCAGCGGCTGGACCTGCTGCACCCGGCGGAGCGGGACTCGGCGTGCGTGCTGACCTGGCCGAGCCGGGACGCCGAGTCGACGCGGGCGCTGCTGGACCACGGCCTGGTGCCGCTGACCGTGATCGCGACCCGGCAGGCCCCGCCGCCCCCGGTCACCGGTGGCGCGGCGATCCGCCGGGCCACGCCCGCCGACCTGGACACCGTGCTGGCGCTGGCGCTGGCCGAGCTGCGCTACTCGTCGATGGTCGGCTCCACGGTGCACCGGCCGGACGCGGCCGAGCTGAAGCGGCGGACGCTGGCCGAGCGGCTGGCCGCGGGCGGTCCGGCGTGGCTGGCGGAGCGGGACGGCATCGCGGTGGCGCTGGCCGAGTGCGCGGTGGTGACGTCCGAGCCGGGCAACCTGACCTCGACCCGGCTGCCGACGGGCCGCTGGGGGTACGTGAACTGCGTGTCCGTGCTGCCCGGCGCGCGGGGCTCGGGGGTGGGCCGGCAGCTGATGGCGTTCGCGCACCGCGAGCTGGCCCGGCTGGGCACGGTCGGCACCTACCTCTACTACAACCCGCCGAACCCGCTGTCCTCGGTGTTCTGGCCCCGGCAGGGATATCGTCCACTGTGGACGATGTGGGAGGTCCGCCCGGCCGGCGCGCTGCGCTGACCCCGGCCCGTCCCCCGGGCTGACACCCGGATCACACGACCGTGAGTTGCGAGCGACACCCCTACGAGCCACTATTTGAACTGACTGGTCAGTTCAAATAGGAGGTGCCGGGTGCACATCCACGCCCGTCGCGTCGGCGTCACCGGGCCGCACGGCCCCCTGCTGAAGCCGACGTCGCTGCTGGTGGAACCGGGAGAGCTGGTCCTCGTGGCGGGCGACCCGGACTCCGGGCACACCGCGCTGGCGCTCGTCCTGTCCGGTCGGATGCGGCCGAGCACCGGCGAGGTGACGCCCGACGAGCGCGAGCTGCGCAGGCGGGTCGTGCCGGTCGACTCCCCCGGCGTGACCGAACCCGAGGGCTCCCTGTCGCTGGCCGGCGTCGTCGGCGAGGAGCTGGCCGTGAACGGCGCGCGCAGCGGTCGCAAGGCGGTCGCCGACTGGCTGGTCGAGCGGGACGCCGACCGCTACCACGACCACCGCTTCGAGCACGTCCCCGCGCACACCCGCTGCGGCCTGCTGCTGGAGCTGGCCGCGGGCCGCCCCGACGCCGCGGTCCTCGTCCTGGACAGCCCCGACCGCTACCACGGCGACCCCGCGTCCTGGCTGGAGCTGGCCCGCGCGCAGGTCACCGCCACCAGGTCCGTCGTCGTGCTGTGCACGACCACCTCCGCCGGCTTCCTCGGCGTCCCGGCCGGCCGCATCGGGGCCGACAACACCCCTGGGGAGTCCGAGTGACCGCGCTGCGGATGGCGCTCAACGAGCTGCGCCGGATCACCGCCGGCACGCTCCCGAAGCTCGCGGTGCTGGCGTTGGCGCTGGTCCCGCTGCTGTACGCGTCGCTGTACCTGTACGCCAACAAGGACCCGTACTCGAACCTGGACCAGGTGCCCGCCGCGCTCGTCGTCGAGGACGAGGGGGCCGTCTCGGGTGACGGCACGCGCCTCGACGCGGGCGCGGACGTCGCCGACGAGCTGGTCGGCGGCAAGCGCTTCGACTGGCGCCGGGTGGGCGCGGAGGAGGCGGAGCGGGGCGTGCGCGACGGCACGTTCACGTTCGCCCTCACCCTGCCGGGGGACTTCTCGCAGGCCCTGCTCTCCACCGGCGACTTCACCCCGCGCCAGGGGGTGATCGTGCTGACCACGAACGACGCGAACAACTACCTCGGGTCCACGATCGCCAACCAGGTGGTCACCGAGGTGCGCCGCTCCGTCTCGGTGGAGGTCGGCGCGGAGGCGGCGGACCGGCTGCTGCTCGGGTTCTCCACGATCCGGCAGAAGACGGCCGAGGCCGCCGACGGCGCGGCGCGGCTCGCGTCCGGCCAGCAGGACGCCCTCACCGGGGCGCAGCAGCTCGCGGACGGCACCGCGCCGCTGGCCGACGGGGCGGCGCGGCTGTCGACCGGTCTGGCGCAGCTGCGCGACCAGACCGCGCAGCTGCCCGCGCAGACCCAGCGGCTGGCCGACGGCGCGAAGCAGGTCGCCGACGGCAACGCCACCGTGGCCGGGACCGCCGAGGGCTACGCGGCCAAGGCGCAGGCCCTGGTCGACCGGCTGAACGCGGTGGACGGCGACATCGCCGCCCGGCTGCGCGCGCTCGGGTTCACCGAGGAGCAGGTGCAGCGCGTGCTGGGCGCGGTCGGCGAGGTCCGCAGGCCGGTGGACGACGCGAACGGCCGGGTCCAGGGCGCGGTCGGGCAGCTGCGGGCGCTGGCGGACGGCGCGCGGCAGGTGTCCGACGGCGCCGCGCAGCTCGCCGCCTCCACCCCCGCGCTGACCGGCGCCGTCACCCAGCTCACCGACGGCGCGGCGCAGCTCGCGTCCGGCTCGGCGCAGGTGCGCGACGGGGCGGCGCAGCTCCGCGACGGGGAGCGGCAGCTCGTCGACGGCGCCAACCAGCTGCACGACGGGCTGGCCGCGGGCGTCTCGGAGATCCCGAACCCCGACGACCCGACCCGCGAGTCGACCGCCCACACCATCGGCGACCCGGTGACCGTGCGCGGCGTGAGCCAGACGTCGGCGGGCAGCTACGGCGCGGGCCTGGCCCCGTTCTTCCTCTGCCTGGCCACCTGGATCGGCGCGTTCGTGCTGTTCCTGCTGCTCAAGCCGCTGTCCCGGCGCGGTCTGGCGGCCGGTCGGTCGGCGGTGCGGGTCGCGGTCGGCGGCTGGCTGCCCGGCGCGCTGCTGGGCGTGGCGCAGGTCGTCGTCATGTACTCGGTGGTCACGCTCGTGGTGGACATCCGGCCGTCGCACCCGGTCGGCGCGCTGGCGTTCCTGCTCCTGGTGTCGGCGGCGTTCGTGGCCGTGCTGCACGCGCTGAACGCCCTGTTCGGGGCGGTCGGCAAGTTCATCGGCCTGGTGCTGCTGATCCTCCAGCTGGTCAGCGCGGGCGGCACGTTCCCGTGGCAGACGATCCCGGCGCCGCTGCACCCGCTGCACCACGGCCTGCCCATGGGCTACGCCGTGGACGGCCTGCGGCACCTCGTGTACGGCGGGCCGCTGGGCGACGTCGGCGCGGACGCCCTGGTCCTGGTCGGCTACCTGGTCGCGGGTCTTGCCTTGTCGACGCTCGCGGCGTACAAGCAGCGGGTGTGGACCCCGTCTCGCCTCAAGCCCGAGCTGGTGCTGTGACGACCCCGCGCCCCGGCCGCACCGCCGTCACCAAGCAGAAGCTGTTCGACGCGGCGCTCAAGCTCGTCGGCGAGCGCGGCGCGGCGAGCGTCACGGTGGACGAGATCGCCGCCGAGGCCGGGGTGGCCAAGGGCACCGTGTACTACAACTTCGCCAGCAAGGACGCGCTGGTCGACGCCCTGCTGCGGCACGGCGTCGACCTGCTGGCCGCGCGGCTGCGGGTCGCCGAGGACGACGACGGCACCGAGGCCGCGCTGTCCTCGCTGGTGGACGGGATGCTCGGGTTCTTCGCCGAGTACCCGGCGTTCGGGCAGCTGCTGGTGTCGGAGCTGTGGCGCACGCCCGGCCAGTGGCACGGCACGCTGAGCCTGCTGCGCGACGACATCGTGTCCATCGTGCGCGGGCAGGTGCAGCGGCTGTCGGACGCGGGCCGGCTGCCCGAGGGCGTGCAGGTCGGCACCGCGTCCGCCGCCCTGTTCGGCACCATGCTCGTGGTCGCCCTGGACTGGCAGGTGTTCCAGCCCGAGCGGAGCCTCGCCGAGGTCCGCGAGTCGGTGCTGCTGCTGGTGCGGGGGCTGCGCCCCGGGGTCTAGTGGCGCACTTCCCAGGTGTCGATCTCGCCCACCTGGTGCACCGACGGCGGGCGGCCGTCCAGCGCCCGGCGCACCGCCTCCAGCACGCCCACCGAGGTCTCCTCGTGGCTGAGCCAGCGCGTGCCGCCGCCGTGCCGGACGAAGCCCAGCACGACCTGCTGCGCCGGGTGCCCCTCCAGGACGGGGTCGGGGACGCCGCGCACCGCGTCGATCTCGCCGCTGTCGAGCACCTCCACCACCGGCGCGTGCGGCGCGAGCAGCGGGGCCACGGCCCGCAGCACGGCGGCGCGGTAGCTCGTGTGCACCCAGGCGACCAGCAGGTCGGCGGGCCGGTCGAGCACCTGCCCGACCCGTTCGGCCAGTTCCCGCGGCCGGGCCCAGTCCGCCGCGACCCGCCGCGCCCGCACCTCCCCGTCCGCTCCCTGGGGCACGTGCCCGCGCCCCTTCAGGGACGCCCGGGCCGCCTGCCCGAGGGTGTCGGGTCTGCGGCTGGGCAGCACCACGTGCCACCCGCCGGACAGCAGCTCGTCCGCGCAGCCCTTCAGCATCCCCGTGCCGCCCAGCACCAACGCCGTTCGCCGTTCGCTCATCGCACCGACTCCTCACCCCGTTCCGCGGCTCTGCGCAACGGGCCTCTACGCCACTGGTCGACCTCGCGCTGCCCCCGCAGCCGCACCACCACGAGCTGGTCGGCGCGCTCGCCGCCGAGGACGGCCCGGACCCGGTCGCCGGTCCTGCGGTGCGACTTCCACGCCCAGCGCAGCAGGTGCTCGGGATCGGTGAACACCGTGCGCAGGGGCGGTTCGACGTTGCCGTTCCACAGCTCGACCCGCCGCACCCGCCTCATCGTGGTGCGCACGGTCACCCGCCGCATGACGAGGTGCTTCGGGTGGTCCAACCAGACCAGCGTGTCGGCGTGCGACAGCAGCAGCGGGCGGACCGCGCTGTACTGCCACTCGGTCGCCCAGGCCGGTGTCCTCACCAGTCGCCGCACGTCGTCCTCGAACTCCGGCCTCTGCGTCCACTGTGGACCGTGGAACAGCGAGTCCATCTCCACATAGGACAGACCGAGGCAGTCCGCGACGTGCCGGGCGAGGGTGGACTTGCCCGAGCCGGACGTGCCGGTCACGAGCACCCGGCGCGGCGGGTGCGGCAACTCGTCGAGCGGTCCCAGGAGCGGCACCGGGTCAGGCTACCGCCGCGAACGCCCTCCGCCGCGGCGTTCGGCGGCGATCGGGTCGGGATGTCGACCCGACGCGGCGCGCGGCGCGGTCGGGCCCCGGCGGGGGGGCGTCCGGTCCCCGGCGCGCGTCAGCAGGTCGGGAACAGCCGGCGCGTGCCGTTCGGGTCCGGGTAGGCGGCGGGGTCGCTGAAGCGGCAGCCGTAGTCCGGGGCCGCCACGACCGCGGGGTCGGCCACGACGTCCCCGGCGGGCTCGCGGCCGGTGTCGACCCACGTCACCAGGTCGTCCCAGGCGGCACCGGCCTCGGCCGGGCTGAACTCGCAGTGGCCGACCGCGCGGATCGCCCGCTGCGCCAGCAGGTGGCCCCGGCCGTGGCGCCGCACCTCGCGCTCGTAGACCTGCTCCATGGAGAACGGCACGAACAGGTCGCCCAGGTCGTGCAGCGACAGCACCGGCGCGGTCGGCCGGCCGGCGACGCGCGGCACCTCGGTGAGCGCCGGCGTGAGCCGGGCCCGCAGGTTCTCCGGCAGCACCCGCTGGACGACCCGGTCGACGTCGACCGGGCTGTTCGGCGCGTACCGGGTGAGCACGTTGGTGGCGACCTGGCCCGGGTCGGCGGCCAGGCCCTCGCCGGACGAGCCGGTCGCCAGGCCGAACAGGAAGTCCTCCCAGAACCCGACCGCCCGCTCGGCGCCGGGCCGCGGGCCGCCGGAGCGGTTGACGACGATCGAGGTGAACTGCCCGCCGCGCTCGTTCGGCGTGCCGGTCAGGCCCAGCTCGGCCTTGATGCGGGGGACGACGGCGGTCAGGTAGTCGGCCGGCGCGGGCCACGCGCGGATGCCGCTCAGCGCCTGCGCGGTGAGGTTGTAGTCGAGGAAGAAGTCGAACAGCTCGTGGTCGCCGAGCACGCCGCACATCGGGAGGGCCCCGCCGTAGAAGCCGGGGTACTGCTCCAGCGAGCGGGCGATGACGTGACCGCCCATGGAGACGCCCGCGACGAGGACGTCCTCCGCCCGCCCGATCAGCCGCTGCGCGTGGCGGGCGAGGGCGTGCGTGCTCTCGACGCCCGCCTTCACGTCGTAGCCGTTGGCGTAGTAGCTGGAGGCCGCCCAGGCGAAGCCCTGGTCGAGGAGGCGTTGGCGCAGGCCGTAGGCGGGCGGGTCGACGGTGAGCACGGTGCTCGCGCCGCGGTAGCCGTGCGCCCACAGGGCGAGGCGGCCGTTCCAGCGCGGCGGGACCTCGACGGTGTAGGCGGCGTGCTCGTGCACGCCCTGGAGCACCCGGGACGGCAGGCCGCCGACCTGCGCCGGGGGCAGCGGCGGGTTGTCGATCGTGTAGCCGGGCAGCGGCCGGTCGCCCGGCGGTTCGGCCCGCGCGGCCGGTGGGGCCACCAGGAGGAGGGTGAGGACCAGGACGAACACCCGTCGCGTGCCGCTGCTCCGTCGCATGCCCCTGATTCTGCTCACCACCGCAGGTCCGCGACCAGGTCCTCGTGGGTGACGACGAGGGGGTGGTCCACCCGGACGACCCCGCCGTCCTCGCGGGTGAGGCGGGCGCCGGGGAAGACGCGGCGGACGAGGTGCAGCACCGCCTGGTTGTCGTGCAGGACGTCGCCGTGCAGCGCGGTGTAGCTCAGGGCGGTGGCGAGCGCGCCGAGTTCGGCGACGAGCCGGGTGCCGACGCCCCTGCGCTGCCACGGGTCGACGACGGCGACCGCGACCTCGGCGGCGCCCCCGCCGGTGGCGGCGAGGCGGGCGATGCCGATGGGGCGGCGGTGGGACTCGGCGACGAGGGCGGTGCGGCGGCGGCCGTCGAGGTCGGCGAGGCGGCGGCGCATGTCCGCGGTCAGGCGGGGCACGGGCGCGTGGAAGCGCAGGTAGCGGCTGTGCGGGGAGAGGCCGCGGAAGACGGCTTCGACGACGTCGGCCGCTTCGGCGCGGTGCAGTTCGCGGACTCGCATGGCGTGCGCCCCTTGGGTTCGGAAATCGAACCCTAACTGGATTCGGTTTCCGAACGCAAGCGGTATCGTGGGGGCGTGGGACAGGTCAAGGTCGTGGACGAGCAGTGCACCGTGTCGTTGCCCGCGGCCCTGCTGGGCGAGCGGTGGACCCTGCTGCTGCTCCGGCAGGCGTTCCTGGGGACGCGGCGGTTCGAGGACTTCCAGGCGACGATGGAGATCTCGCGCAGCGTGCTGACCGAGCGCCTGGGGACGCTCGTGGAGGAGGGCATCCTGCGGCGCGAGGCGTACAAGGACGTCCGGACCCGCTACGAGTACCGGCTGACCGAGAAGGGCCTGGACCTGTACCCGGTGCTGATGGCGCTGCGCAAGTGGGGCGACCGCTGGATGTCGCCGGAGACCGGCCCGTCGTTCGACCTGCACCACCGCGACTGCGGGGGCGGCGTGGACGTGGCGGTCACCTGCACGGCGTGCGCGGGGGCGCTGACGGCGCGGGACGTGCGCGTGACGCCGCTGCGCTGAGAGGACTGCGCTGAGAAGACTGCGCTGGAGGGCCTGCGCTGAGGGGCCTGTGCTGGGGGGTGCTGCGCCGGGGGCGGGACTCGGCCCCGCCCCCGGACCGCCCGGACGTCAGTGGGCGGCGGCGTCCCAGGAGCGGCCGACGCCCACCGAGACCTCCAGCGGGACCGCCAGGTGGTAGGCGTTGCCCATCTCCTCGCGCACCAGCGCCTCCACGGCCTCGCGCTCGCCCTCCGCGATCTCCAGCACCAGTTCGTCGTGCACCTGGAGGAGCATCCGCGACCGCAGGTCCGACGCCTCCAGCGCGCGGAACACGCCGAGCATCGCGACCTTGATGATGTCGGCCGCGCTGCCCTGGATGGGGGCGTTCAACGCCATCCGCTCGGCCATCTCCCGGCGCTGGCGGTTGTCGCTGTTGAGGTCCGGCAGGTACCGGCGGCGGCCGAGGATCGTCTCCGTGTAGCCCTTCTCCCGGGCGTCCGCGACGATCGTGTTCAGGTAGTCGCGCACGCCGCCGAAGCGGGCGAAGTACGTCTCCTTCTGCTCGCGCGCCTCGACGGTGGGGATGCGCAGCTGCTGGGCCAGGCCGTACTCGGACAGCCCGTAGGCCAACCCGTACGACATGGCCTTCACCCGCCGCCGCTGTTCGGCGCTCACCTCGGACGTCGGCACGGAGAAGGCGCGGGACGCCACGAACGTGTGCAGGTCCTCGCCCGACCGGAACGCCTCGATCAGGCCCTCGTCCTCCGACAGGTGCGCCATGATCCGCATCTCGATCTGGCTGTAGTCGGCGGTCATCAGCTCGGCGAACGCGGGGCCGACGACGAACGCCTCGCGGATGCGGCGGCCCTCGTCCGTGCGGATCGGGATGTTCTGGAGGTTCGGGTCCGTCGAGGACAGCCGGCCGGTCGCGGCGATGGTCTGGTGGAACGTGGTGTGGATGCGCCCGTCGTCGGCGACCGACTTGAGCAGGCCGTCGACGGTGGTCTTGAGCCGCATCACGTCGCGGTGCGCCAGCAGGTGCTGGAGGAACTCGTGGCCGGTGCTCTCGAACAGCGTCTGGAGCGCGTCGGCGTCCGTGGTGTACCCGGTCTTGGTCTTCTTCGTCTTCGGCATGTTCAGCTCGTCGAACAGCACCACCTGGAGCTGCTTGGGCGAGCCGAGGTTGATCTCCTTGCCGATGACGGCGTAGGCGGCCTGCGCGGCCTCCTTCACGCCCGCCGCGAAGTGCGCCTCCAGGGCGGCGAGGTGCTCGGTGTCGATCGCGATGCCGACCGCCTCGACCTCGTCGAGCACGTGCATCAGCGGCAGTTCCAGCGACGCCAGCAGGGACTCCTGGCCGGTGCGCACCAGCTCCTCGTCGAGCGCGTCGGCCAGCTCGGCCACGGCGAACGCCCGCACGATCGCGCCCTGCGCGACCTTCTCGCGCTCCTCCTCCTCGTCGGCGAGCAGCGACAGCTGGCCGTCGGAGGTCTCCTCGGCGCGCAGCTCGCGCTTGAGGTAGCGCAGCGCGAGGTCGTCGAGGGCGAACGACCGCTGGCCGGGCCGCACGAGGTAGGCGGCGAGCGCGGTGTCGCTGGTGACGCCGCGCAGCACCCACCCGCGGGCGCGCAGCGCGCGCAGGGGCAGCTTCAGGTCGTGCGCCGCCTTGGGCACGTCCGGCGAGGCGAGCCACGCGGCCAGCGCGTTCTCGTCCTCCTCGGAGAGCGAGGCGACCTCGACGTACCCGCCCTCGCCGCCGACCGCGGCGAGCGCGAGGCCCTCCAGGTCGGCGCCGGCGGAGCGGAACGCGACGCCGACCCGCCCGGAGCGGGCGTGCGCGTCCAGCCAGGCGCCCAGGCCGCCCGCGGGCACGAGGCCGCCGCTGACGGTGAAGCCCTCCTCGGCCTCGGGCTCGGCGGTGGCCAGGGTGGCGAAGAGGCGGTCGCGCAGGACGCGGAACTCCAGCTCGTCGAACAGCCGGTGCACCGCGTCGCGGTCCCACGGCCTCGCGTCCAGGTCCTCGGGGCCGAACGGCAGCTCGACGTCGCGGACCAGCTCGGTGAGCTGCCGGTTGAGGATGATGTTGGGCAGGTTGGCGCGGATCGCGTCGCCGACCTTGCCCGGCACCTGGTCGACGTGGTCGACCAGCCCGTCGAGCGACCCGAACTGGTTCAGCAGCTTCACGATCGTCTTCGGCCCGACGCCGGGGGTGTTGGGCAGGTTGTCGGACGAGTCGCCGCGCACCGCCGCGTAGTCGGCGTAGAGCGCGGGCGGGACGCCCTGCTTCTCCAGCACCAGCTCCGGTGTGTAGCGGGCCATCTCGGAGACGCCCTTGACGGGGTACAGCACCGTCACCTTGTCGGTGACCAGTTGCAGCGCGTCGCGGTCGCCGGTGGAGATGAGGACCTCGTAGCCGAGCGCCGTCGCCTGGGTCGTGAGCGTGGCGATGATGTCGTCGGCCTCGTAGTTGTCCTTCGACAGGGTGCGGATGTTCAGCGTGTCGAGGACGTCCCGGATGAGGCTCACCTGGCCGCGGAACTCGTCGGGCGTCTCGCTGCGGCCGGCCTTGTAGTCCGCGTACGCCTCGGTGCGGAAGGTCTTGCGGGACACGTCGAACGCCACCGCGACGTGCGTGGGCCGCTCGTCGCGCATCAGGTTGATCAGCATCGACGTGAAGCCGTACACCGCGTTGGTGGTCTGACCGGTCCCGGTCTGGAAGTTCTCCTTGGGCAGCGCGAAGAACGCCCGGTAGGCCATCGAGTGGCCGTCGATCAGCAGCAGGCGGGAGGCTCCTGAGGTGCTCACGGGCCGAGTCTAGGGTGAGGGTCCGACAGCGTTGAACCGAGTGGAGCAGCACGTGACACCAGCACCCGAGGACCTCCCCGGCGCCAACCAGGCGGTCGCCGCGGAACAGCTCACCGACAAGCTCGGCATCGAGATCACCCGATGGGATGCCGACCGGCTGGTCGGGACGATGCCGGTGAAGGGCAACCGCCAGCCGTACGGGCTGCTGCACGGGGGCGCGAGCGCCGCGCTGGCGGAGACGCTCGGGTCGATCGCGGCGGCGATGCACGCGGCCCCGGAGCGGCTGGCGGTGGGGCTGGAGCTGTCCTGCACGCACCACCGGGGCGCCACGGAGGGCCTGGTCACGGGCGTGTGCACGCCGATCCACCGCGGGCGCAGCACGGCGTCCTACGAGATCGTGATCACCGACGAGCGGGAGCGCCGCGTGTGCACGGCCCGCCTCACCTGTTTCCTCAAGGACGCGCCGAAGGGCTGACCGCGCGGTGTAATGGGACCACGACGAGGTGGAGGTGGCCGTGCGGCTGGTCCGGGTGGTGGCGGTGGCGTCGGTGCTGCTGGTGGGCGGGTGCACGGGCGCCCCGGTGCAGGCGGGTTCGCCGCCGGAGACGTCGGCGGCGGAGACCTACCCGGTGCCGGCGCAGACCGTGCGGCCGGACGAGAAGGCGCTGCACCTGCCGACCACCTCGGACGGCGACACGGCGTTCACCCTGGTGGGCCTCACCACCGGGATCGACGCGATCATCGGCAGCCACGCCGAGTGGCAGGCGCAGGGGCAGTTCGTGCGGGTCCGGATGAGCGTGGTCAACAACGGCCGCAGCAGCGTGTCGTTCGCCGCCCGCCGGCACGTGCTGGTGGACGACGCGAAGGCCGAGCACGAGCCGGACGCGCAGGCCATGACGATCAAGCGGCAGCCGGACGTGATCGACCTGGGCGCGAACGTGCGGCTGGAGTACGACGTCTACTACGACCTGCCCGACGACGCGAAGCCGCTGGCCCTGCGGGTGTTCGGCGGGCCGACGCTGACGGACCTCAAGGACGAGACCGGCACGGACATCCCGCTCGCCCGGTCCTGAGCACCACGGGTTCGGGCACCACGGTCCCGGGTGGCCGGTCCTAGGCGCCGGGCTCCCAGGCCACGAGCCCGTCGAACACGCGCCGGTCGCCGACCAGGTCCAGGGAGTCCATCGGGGCGCGGCCGTACAGGGCCAGGACCAGCTCGTGGGCCGAGGCGCGGGCGGAGGCGTCGACGACCTCCCCGGCGGCGGCACCCCCGGCGGTGGCACCCCCGGCGTTGCCCGGCTCGGGCAGGCGGGCGGCCCGAGCGCCGTCGGCGGAGAGCCACAGGCGCCAGGAGCGGCCCTCGGTGGCGTGGTACTCGACGACGGCGGGGTCGTGCGGCCAGGCGTGCGTCGTCGCGCAGCAGGTGAACAGGAAGTCCTCGACGCCGTCCACCGCGACCTCGTCCGGCAGCGGTCGCGGCGCGCCCGCGGTGAGCTGCGCGTCGTAGGTGTGCACCGCGATCTCCTGGAGCTGGTGCCGGGCGACGGCGCCGGTGGTCGGCGGCGACTGCGAGACGCCCCACCACACCCAGCAGTTCGCGTCCGGCCCGGCCTCCCGCAGCGCGTCCAGGAGCTCCCGCGTCGAGGCGGCCAGCCAGTCCGACAGCGCCTCGCGGTCCCGGGGCGCGGGCGGGGCGCCCACCGGCGCGGACTTGGCGGCGGCGGGTCCCGCGGCGACGGTGGCTGCCCAGGCGCGCCGCCCCTCCCCGATGTGGCGGGCCAGGTCGAACAGCGTCCAGCCGGGGCAGGTCGGCACCGGCGCGTCGAGGTCGGGCGCGGCGGCGACGGCGGCGCGGAAGGCGGCCGACCGCTCGTCGATCAGCCGGAGCAGGTCGGGGAACCCCAGGGTGGTGTGCACCGCGGCTGTCTACCACCCCGCGCGGCGGCGGGACAGCGGTTTTCCACCCCGGCGCGCGAACGACGAGGGGGTCCCACCGCGCTCGGTGGGACCCCCTCGTCGTCGGGCGGGACGGATCAGTGACCGCCGAGGTACGCCGCGCGCACCTGGGGGTCGTCCAGCAGCTCCGGACCGGGGGCGCTCTTGACGACCCGGCCGGTCTCCAGCACGTACGCGCGGTCGGACAGCTTCAGCGCCTGCTGCGCGTTCTGCTCGACCAGCAGCACGGTCGTGCCGCGCTTGTTGATCTCCTTGATGATCTCGAAGATCTGCGCGATGAGCATGGGCGCGAGGCCCATCGACGGCTCGTCGAGCAGGAGCACCTTCGGCTTGGTCATCAGCGCCCGGCCGATGGCGATCATCTGCTGCTCGCCGCCGGACATGGTGCCGCCGAACTGGTTCTTGCGCTCGTTCAGGCGCGGGAACAGCTCGTAGACCTCGGCGAGGTCGGCGTCCAGGGCGTCCTTGCGGGTGTAGGCGCCCATCAGGAGGTTCTCCTGCACCGTCATGCCGGGGAACACGCCGCGGCCCTCCGGTGACTGCCCGATGCCCGCCACGACCCGCTTGTGGCCGGGCATCTTGGAGATGTCCTCGCCGTTGAACGAGACGCTGCCGCTGGTCAGCGGGCGCAGGCCGGAGATCGTCTTGAGCGTGGTCGTCTTGCCCGCGCCGTTGGCGCCGATGAGCGAGACGATCTCACCCTCGCCGACCTCCAGGCTGATGCCCTTGATGGCCGCGATCTTGCCGTAGTGGACGTGGATGTCCTTGACCTCAAGAAGCATCTTCGGACACCCCCAGGTACGCCTCGATGACCTTCGGGTCGTTCTGCACCTCTGCCGGCAGCCCTTCTGCGATCAGCTGGCCGAAGTCGAGCACCGCCACGCGGTCGCTGACGCCCATGACCAGGCTCATGTCGTGCTCGATGAGCAGGACGGTCCGCCCGCTGTCCCGGATCTTGCGGATCAGCTGCTGGAGCGATTCCTTCTCGGCCGGGTTCATGCCCGCCGCGGGCTCGTCGAGCAGCAGCAGCTTCGGGTCGGTGGCGAGCGCCCGCGCGATCTCCAGGCGACGCTGGTCGCCGTACGGCAGGTTCTTCGCGGTCTCGCTCATCCGGCCGGAGATGCCGACGAAGTCGAGCAGCTCCCGCGCCAGCTCGCGCCCCCGCTTCTCCTCCTTGCGGTGCCACGGCAGGTTCAGCGTCGCGCCGACCGCGCCGGTCTTGTGGTGCGCGTCCGCGCCCACCATCACGTTCTCCAGGGCCGACATGTTGTGGAACAGCCGGATGTTCTGGAACGTGCGGGCGATGCCCATCTTGGTGATCTTGAACCGCTTGGCGCCGCTGATGGGCGTGCCGTTGAACAGCACCTGCCCCTCGGTGGGCGCGTACACGCCCGTGACGACGTTGAACACGGTGGTCTTGCCGGCGCCGTTCGGCCCGATGAGGGCGAAGATCTCGCCCTCGGCGATGCTGATCCGCGCCTCGCGCAGCGCGACCACGCCGCCGAAGCGCATGGTCACGGCGTCCAGCTGGAGGACGGGCGTGCTCACTTGGCCACCTCCGACGAGACCTCGGTGTCCGGACCCGCGACCTCGGCGCCCATGGCGCCCATGCCGCCGGTGCCCTCGTGCAGTTCCGCCTTGCGCCGCCGGGACGGGAGCAGCCCCTCGGGGCGCAGGCCCATCATCAGCACCAGCACGCCGCCGAACAGCAGGATGCGGTACTCGGCGGGGTCGGTGCCCAGGGCGTCCTTGAGCCAGTTGACCTCGCGGAACCGCTCGGGCAGCCAGGCGATGACGAACGCGCCGAGGATGACGCCGGGCAGGTTGCCCGCGCCGCCCAGGACGACCGCGGCGAGGATGGTCGCGGACAGGATGAACGGGAAGGTGTTCGGTTCGATGAACACGGCCTTGCCCGCGTAGATGCCGCCCGCGAGGCCGCCGATCATGGCGCCGATGGCGAAGGCGAGCAGCTTGAACTTGAACGTGGGCACGCCCATCAGCTCGGCGGCGTCCTCGTCCTCGCGGATCGCGGCCCAGGCGCGGCCGACGCGGGACTTCTGCAGCCGCACCGAGAAGATGATCACGATCACGATGGCGACCAGGATCAGGTAGTAGTACGGGGCGGGCAGGAGGCCGAACTCCACCACTCCGGGGATGTCCGTCGGGTGCGGGACGTTGGTGATGCCCCGCGCGCCGCCGATCTCGTCGGAGTTGTTGGCGGTGATGCGGACGATCTCGCCGAAGCCGAGCGTCACGATCGCCAGGTAGTCACCGCGCAGGCGCAGCGTGGGCGCGCCGAGGATGACGCCGGACACCGCGGCCAGGATGATGCCGAACGCGACGGTGGCCCAGTAGTTCCAGCCGTACTGGGTGCCGAAGTAGGCGACCGAGTAGCCGCCGATCGCGAAGAACGCGACGAAGCCGAGGTCGAGCAGACCCGCCTGGCCGACCACGACGTTCAGGCCGACGGCCAGCAGGATGTAGGTGCCGATCGGGTAGATCAGCACGGTCGTCCAGTCCGAGCCGGGCGACATGAACGAGCCGATCGCCGGCGCGGGCAGGATGAGCGCGAACACGATCGCGGCGGCGTACACGAGGTACCGCTGCCACGTCTTGGCCTGCTCCCACCAGTCGCGGGCGCTGTCGAACAGGGCGCCCACCCGCCTCAACGGGTTCGCCTTGCCAGTCACTCCGTTGCCTTTCATGCGCGGGCCTTCTGCAGGGATTCGCCGAGGATGCCGGTGGGGCGGAACATCAGCACGACCACCAGGACGGTGAACGCGATGACGTCCTTCCACTCGGAGCCGAGGAAGATCGCGCCCCAGTTCTCGATGAGGCCGAGCACGATGCCGCCGAGCAGGGCGCCGCGCAGGTTGCCGATGCCGCCGAGCACGGCGGCGGTGAACGCCTTGATGCCGAGCACGAAGCCGACGTTGAAGACGGTGTTCTCGAACTCCATCAGGTACAGCGCGCCGGCGACGCCGGCCATCGCGCCACCGAGGAGGAACGTGATCCGCACGATGTTGTCGATGCTGACGCCCATGAGGACGGCGGCCTCGGGGTCCTGCGCGGTGGCCCGGATGCCGCGACCGATCTTGGTCTTGTTCACCAGGCGGTCCAGCGCGATCATCATGATCACCGCGGCCACCACGACAATGATGTGGTCGGTGCGGACCGCGGCGTTGCCGATGGTGAACACCGTGTCGCGGTCGACGATGCGGGCGGCCGACTGCTGGTTGCGGCCGGGCTTGCCGGTCAACCAGGGGATGATGACGAGCGCGAACAGCTCCTGGAGGAACAGCGACGCGCCGATGGCGGAGATCAGCGCGGTGAGCCGGGTGGCACCCTTCCTGCGCAGCGGCCGGTAGGCCACCAGCTCCAGCAGGACCGCGGCGCCGCCGGAGACGGCGGCCGACAGCACGATGATCAACAACATCACGCCGATCAGGGCGATCCCCGTGAGCGGCGACGTCGGGGCGATGGCCGTGACGACCACCAGCGACGTGAACGTGCCGATCATGAAGATCTCGGAGTGCGCGAAGTTGATCAGGCGCAACACGCCGTAGACCATCGTGTAGCCGAGGGCGACGAGCGCGTAGATGGAGCCGAACACCAGTCCGCCCACCGTGCTGGGTAGGAACTGGTTGAGGAAATCATCAAGCATGACAGGTATGCCTCACGAGACGGGCGGGGGAGAGGAACTTCGCCATAGTGGCGGGGAGCGGCAGCAGTCGTTGGCACGACGCTCCCGCTCCCCAGCGCGCTAGCTTGCTTGCCTATTCCGTCTCGGATCAGCCCTCGAGCTTGGCCGACTCCGCCGGACCCAACAGCTTGAGGACACCACCCTTGACCTGGTAGACGAAGATGGAGTTGTTCTCCGGCTCGCCGTTCGCCTTGAACTTGATCGGCTTGGAGACGCCCTCGAAGCTCACCGTCTTCAGGAAGTCGTTGATCTTCTCCGAGGTGGTGGCACCCGACTCGACCGCCTTGATGAACGCGGTGGCCGCGTCGTAGCCCTCGGTCGCGTAGATGGCCGGGTCCGCGTTCGCCGACTTCTTGTAGTTGTCGAAGAACGTCTTCAGCGCACCGGTCACGTCCGGCGAGGGGATGTTGCACGGGCAGGCCAGCACGGCGCCCTCGGCCGCGGTCGCACCCGCGCCGGAGACGAGCTGCTGGTCGAGCGAACCGTCACCGGAGGCGAACGTGGCGGTCACGCCACCGTCGCGCAGCTGCTTGAGCAGGCGACCCGCCTGGGCGTAGTAGCCGCCGAAGACGATCACGTCGGGCTGCGCCGCGGCGACCTTGGTGACGGTCGAGGAGTAGTCGGACGCGTCCTTGGCGAACTTGTCCTGCTCCACGGCGACGCCCTTGCCCTGGAAGGACTTGGCGACCGCCTCGGCCAGGCCGACGGAGTACTCCTGGTCGTCGGACAGGACGAACGCCTTCTTGGGCGACTTCGCCGTCACCAGGAACTCGGCGATGCCGGGGCCCTGGTCGTCGTCGTTGGCGACGACGCGGTGCCAGTAGGTCCAGCCGTTGGAGGCCAGGCCCGGGTTCGTGGCCGACGGGGAGACGCTGGGGATCTTGTTCTCCTCCAGCACGCCGCCGATGGCCTTCGACTCGCCCGAGAAGGCGGGGCCGATGAGGCCGACGATCTTGTCCGTGCCGACGGCCTTCGTGATCAGCGAGGTGGCCTGGTCGGGCTTGCCCTGGCTGTCGTACTGGACCATCTCGATCTTGACCTTGGGGTTCTTGGCGTTGTACTCGTCGAACGCCATCTTCGCCCCGTTCCGGGGCGGGATCACGATCGCGGAGTTCTCGCCGGTGAGGTCACCCATGAACCCGATCTTGACCGAGCTGACGTCGCCACCCGCGTCGCCGCCACCGCCGCCACCGCCGGCGCAAGCCGCGAGCACCAGCGACGAAGCCGCCGCCAGCGCCAGAACTCGGCCGAGTCGTGCTCCTGACACCGGAATACCTCCCATGACACCAACCAACCAGCCCGCCGGTAGGCGGAGCGGAGCCCTCACACGAGGGCGTGGGTTAGGGCAGGAACGTAGCTTCAGTTGAGTTCGGTGAACAGGTGGTCTTACTGCTCTGTGTCCACATCGTGACGGTAGTCACCGGGAAATGCCCTGCCGTTAACAATCTTAAATCCAGCTCAAATAGCCGCAGGTCACAAGGCCAATGCGAACAGTGACGAACAATGGGCACGCCGAACTGTCCGATACCCGGACGGGGAAGCGGAACGGGCACTCGATCGTGTGCCCGACGGGACACCTGATCGAGTGCCCGATGGGGCAAACGGCGCGGTTCGTTCTCAGCCGAAGTTTTCGATGACCGCTTCGGCGACGGCCTTCATGGTCGTGCGGCGGTCCATCGCCGTGCGCTGGACCCACCGGAACGCCTCGGGCTCGGACAGGCCCTGCTTGGTCATCAGCAGGCCCTTGGCGCGCTCGACGACCTTGCGGGTCTCCAGCCGGTCGGTGAGGCCGGCGACCTCGTTCTCCAGCGCGGTCAGCTCGGCGAACCGGCTCATGGCCAGCTCGATGGCGGGCACGAGGTCGCGCTTCGCGAACGGCTTGACCAGGTACGCCATCGCGCCGGCGTCGCGGGCGCGCTCGACCAGCTCGCGCTGGCTGAACGCGGTGAGGATGACCACGGGCGCGATGCGCTGGCCGGCGATGGCCGACGCGGCCTCGATGCCGTCCACCTTGGGCATCTTCACGTCCATGATGACCAGGTCGGGGCGCAGCTCGGTGGCCAGCGTGACCGCCTCGTCACCGTCGGCGGCCTGACCGGCCACCTCGTAACCCTCCTCGCGGAGCATCTCGACCAGGTCGAGGCGGATGAGGGCTTCGTCCTCGGCCACGAGCACGCGACGGGGCGCGACCTCGGGCTGGGCCTCGGCAGCCTGTTGGGTCACCGGGGTCCTCCTGACACTCTGCGGCGGTTCGACGCGGTCGCGCCGGGCGAACCCGCAGTCTACCGGCGGTCCGGCCGGCGTCGGCGCGGTCGGGCCGTGATCACGGCCACCGGGCCGCGTTCCGGCGGCCCCGACGGGGCTGTTCGGACCAGCGCGCCGGGTGGTCGCGCTCCCGCGCCGGAGGGGCGCCGGACCTCCCGGCGCCCCCTCGGGGTCACTTCACCGCGTGCGGCGGTTCCCACCACCCGGTGACGCCCTCGGGCCACTCGAACGCGGCCAGCGCGGCCTCGTGGTCCGGGTCCGGGCCCTCGACTTCCCGCAGGTGGAGGTCGTACCAGGCGGCGGAGAGGGTCAGCGCGCCGGTCGTGCCGGGCAGCTCGACGGCGCCGGGCAGCCCGACCACCGGGTGCAGCAGCCGGTCGGCCACCGGGACCACGCCGAGGCTGCGCGGCCACTCCACCCACAGCCGGTCGCCCTGGGACATCGCGCGCAGCCACGGTGCCCGTGTGAACAAGTTGTAACGGCGCAGGACCAGGCTGCCGACGCCGGTCGGGCGAGGGGTCTCCCCCAGGTGGGCGCGTTCCGCGTCGGTGAGCGGGCCGTCGAGGAACTCGCCGGTGAGGTCGCGGCCCTTCATCAGGGTGCGGACGTACCCCATGCCGACCTCCCACGCCCGCTCGTCCACGCCCGCCAGGCGCACGGCCGCGTCCGAGCCGAGCAGGCGCAGCTCGACCGAGCGCGGGTGGCGGGTGACGCGCAGGCCGGGGACGCCCGCCACCCACGAGTCGTCGACCCGGGGCAGCAGCTCGTAGAGCAGCGGGCCGAGGGCGTGCTCGGTGAGGTGCACGCGCGGGTGCGGCAGCGGTTCGACGGCGCGGAACGCATGCGCCGGGCGCAGCATGCTCGCGGGGGGCCGCAGCTGGAGGTGCCCGGCCGCGTCGAGGCCCGCCACGAGCACAACGGCCTCCAGGGCGCGCTGGTCGGCGTCCTCGGCGTCGGGCAGGAACAGGCCGCGCGCGTCGGCCCGGCCGCGCAGCGCGTCGACCACGCGTCCGCGCCGGTCGGGGGGCAGGTCGTGCAGCACGGCCTTGACCGCGGGCACGGCCTGGGTCAGGTTCTCGCCGGTGCACGCCCGGCGCAGGTCCACGAGTTGTTCGGTCAACGACGATCGGGACACGGCAGTCCTCGCTCCCGCCGCCCGGCCCGGCGAACAAGGACGCGGTCGCGCGTCGGTCCGTTGTCTGCTCCGCACTGCTCGGACAGGGGTGCCCCCACCCCGCGGCGGATTCGCCACCCGGTTGCCGGGGGGTGGCTCCAGCCCGACGTCTGCCCGCACACGCCGTTCCCGACGATAGCAGGGGTCCGCGGCGGCGGGCGGGCGCGGACCGGACCCGGGCCACCGCCCGCGACCTCGCCCCGCCGGTGCCGTAAGGTTCGAACATGAGTTCGAACGAACGCGCGTGGCCGCGCGTGGACGCCCACGACGAGCTGCGGCTGCTGACCGGGTTCCTCACCTTCCTGCGGCTCACCGCGGTGGCCAAGGTCGAGGGCCTGGACACCGCCGACGCCTCGGCGACGCCGATCGGCACGTCACCGGTGGTGAGCGCGCTCGGCGTGCTGAAGCACCTCACGGCCGTCGAGCGCTGGTGGTTCTCGATCGAGACCGGTGGGGCGGACCTGCCGTCGCTGTGGGGCGAGGACGCCGACGCGTCGTGGCGGCTGGGCCCCGGCGACTCGGTGGGGTCCGTCGTCGCCGACTACCGGGCGGAGTGGGAGCGCTCGGCGCGGGCGCTGGCGGGGCTGGGCCCCGACGACCGCACGCGCGGCGACCGCGACGGCCGGGGCCGCACGGTCCGCTGGGTGCTCACCCACCTGGTGCAGGAGACCGCCCGGCACGTGGGCCACCTCGACCTGCTGCGCGAGCTGGCGGACGGCGAGAAGGGCGAGTGAGTCCACCGCCCGGCCCTGTCCCGGCGCGGCCCGGACCACCACGCTGGGGGACGTGACGACCCCACCACCGGCGGACCTGCCCGAGCGGGCCTCCGTCGTGGTCGTCGGCGGCGGCCTCACGGGCGTGTGCGCGGCGTTCCACCTCGCCGAGGCGGGCGTGCGGGACGTCGTGCTGGTCGAGCGGCACGCCCTCGGGTCGGGCGCCGCGGCCAAGGCCGGCGGCGGGGTGCGGTTCTCCGCCGAGGCGCACCTCCGGCTGGCGGCGCTCGGCCTGGCGTCGTTCGCCCGGTTCCGCGCCCGGCCCGGCGTGCGGCTCGACCCGCGCCGGGGCGGTCACCTGTTCGTGGTGAGCGAGCGGGAGGGCGTGGCGGCGTTCGAGCGGGGCGTGGCGGTGCGGGCCGCGCTGGGCGTGCCGACCACCCCGCTCGACCCGGACGACGCGGTGGCGCTGTGCCCGCTGCTCGACCCGGACCGGGTGCTCGCCGCCGCCCACTCCCCCGACGACGACCACCGCGCGCCCCGGGCGGTGGTCGTGGCCTACGCCGAGGCGGCCCGCCGGCTGGGCGCGCGGCTGCTCACCGGCGTCACCGCGCTCGACGTCGGGGTGCGCGGCGGCGAGGTCCGGTCCGTCACCACCGACCGCGGCGTCGTCGCGACCGGCGCGGTGGTGTGCGCGGCCGGGGTGTGGTCGCGCGCGGTCGGCGACCTGGCGGGCGTCGACCTGCCGGTGACGCCGCTGCACCGGCAGGTCGTGCTCACCGGGCCGGTGCCGGCGCTGCCCACCGCGCTGCCGTTCACCGTGGACCTCGCCACCACCGCCTACCTCCACCGCGAGGGCCGCGGCGTGCTGGTGGGCGTGGCCGACCCCGACCTGCCCGACCGGCCGGTCCGGGCCGCCGCCCGCCTCGCGCCCGCCCTGCTCGACGTGCCCCCGGCCGGCGGCCGGACCGGGCTGCACGAGGTGACGCCCGACCGCGACGCCCTGCTGGGCGAGGCGCGCGGGGTGGGCCGGTTCCTGTACGCGACCGGTTTCTCCGGCCACGGCCTGCTCCGCGGCCCGGCGGTCGGCGAGGTGCTGCGGGACCTGTACCTGGGCCGCGAGCCGGCGGTCGACGCGTCCTCGTGGGACGCCGCCCGGTTCGCCCGCGCGCCGCGCCCCGCCCCGGATACCGCGTCCGGGTGAAACGCCGGTGGGTGAACGGGCGTGCGCGGGGCGGGACCGCCTGATTTGATCGACCGCCATGCGCCACCTGGTTGCCGTGCTCGCCGCCCTGCTCCTGCTCCCCCTCCTCACCGCCCCCGCGACCGCCCGGCGGGACGTCGACTTCGCCGGCGCGGTGTCCATGAAGGGCTGCTCGGGGTCGGTGGTGCGGCCACCGGGCGATGAGCCGGGCGCGCCGGCGCTGGTGCTCACCAACGGGCACTGCGTGCGCGTGATGGGCGCGGACGAGGTGGTGGTCGACGTGGCGGGCGGGCGCACGTTCACCCTGCTGTCCCGCGACGGCGGGGACACGCTCGGCACGCTGCGCGCCGACCGCCTGCTGTACGCGACGATGCACGGCACCGACGTGGCGCTGTACCGGCTCACCGCGACGAACGCGCAGGTCGAGGCGATGGGCACGCGGGTGCTGGAGCTGGCGCCGACCCGTGCCGCCGTGGGCGCCGACATCCGCGTGGTGTCGGGCTACTGGGGCACGGTCCACTCGTGCCGCGTCGACGGGTACGTGCGCGAGCTGCGCGAGGACCGGTGGGTGTGGCGCGGCTCGGTGCGGTACACGGAGCTGTGCGACACCAAGGGCGGCTCGTCCGGCTCGCCCGTGGTCGAGGCGTCGACCGGGAAGGTGGTGGCGGTGAACAACACCACCAACGAGCGCGGCGAGCGGTGCACGCGCGACAACCCGTGCGAGGTGGACGAGGCGGGCGAGGTGACCGTGCGGCCCGGCGCCCGGTACGGGCAGCCGGTGGACGGCCTGGTGCCGTGCCTGGTCGGGGGCGGCCGGCTCGACCTGACCGCCCCCGGCTGCGGGCTGCCCCGCCCCTAGAACCGCTCGCCGGACAGCGCCGCGACGGCCGCCGCCGGGTCGCCCAGGTGGTAGTGGTCCACGGCGAGGTAGGTCGGCGTCTTGCGCGCGGCGGGTTCGCAGAAGCGGCGGGCCCGGTCGGCGAGCTTGCCGTTGTCGGTGGCCGCGGTGCCGGTCAGCGGCACGTCCCGGAAGTGGTTCATCACGAACAGCGGCCGGAAGCCGGGTTCGGTGCGGGTGAGCGGCGTGCCCCAGCGGCTGTGGCAGGACCAGTCGGAGGTGCCCAGGCCGGGTCCCATCGACCAGTGGTTCTCGACCGTCCACTCCGACTGGTACATCACCCCGAACGCGTCGCGCGGCACGGCGTCGCCCGAGCGGGAGCGGTCGGTGAAGATCAGCAGCCGGTCGTCGCGGGCGCGCAGGGCGTCCAGGGTGGGCCAGCCGGTGGCGCGCACGTTCGACAGGTCCGGGCGGAACAGGACGTCGGCCAGGCCGTCGACCCGGTCCAGCTCGGCGCGCAGCACCTCGGCGGGGACGTAGTCCTCCAGGAAGACGGTGACGAACTCGCGCGGGTTGGCCTCCAGGAAGTCGACGACCCGCTGCAGGGCCACCCACAGCGCAACCGGGCGGCTGACGAACGTACAGCTGTTGTGGCACAGGAGCGCGCCGTCGGGCGTCCGGTGGACGTCGAGCTGGAAGCCGCGCACGCCGTCGGCGAGCTGCCGCGCGATGCCGCGCGCCTGGTTGGGCGCGAGGTCGACGAACGGCGGGGCGAAGCCGCCGTCCACGCCGTTGGCGTAGGCGTTGTGCGCGGTGAGGAAGGTGACCTGGTCCAGGCGGCGCTGCCCCTCGGCGGGCACGGGCGTGCGGACCGGTGACACGGGGGTCAGGTACCAGAGGTCGGCGCCGGTGCCGACGCGCACCTGGTCCGTGCCGCTCGCGACCAGGTGGCGGTCGGTGCCCGGGACGCGGAGCCGGTGCCGGTCGCCGTCGTCGAGCACGTCCCACCGGGCGTCGGGGCTGTCGCAGGGCAGGGTGACGGCCTGGTCGCCGCTCCGCCCCAGGCACCGGTCGCCCTCGCGCAGGGTGCGGCCGGAAAGGGTCCACTGCTGGCGGTCCTCGTCGCCCTTGGGCCTGCGCTGGAGCACGCCGGTGCCCGAGACGCCGGCGTTGAGGCCGGTGGTGGCGCTCTGGAGGTAGTACCGGCCGTCGGCGGGCCCCGCGTGCGCGGTCGGCGTCACCAGGAGGGTGACGAGCGCCGCGGTCAGCGCGGTCCGGACGAGTGCTGTTCTGCCGGCTCGCATCACGATGTCCTCCCGGGTGGTCCGCGGCGGCGGCGTCCACAGACTAAACGCGAAAGAGGTTCATGTGCAGGGGTCCTACCCTGGTGGCATGACCGAACCGTGGGGCGACCCCGAGAAGATCCGCCGCGTCCTCGCGAACGGCGACACGTGGGCCGTCGTCGGCCTGTCCTCCTCGCCGAGCCGCGCCGCCTACGGCGTGGCCCGCTTCCTCCAGCAGCACGGCAAGCGGGTCGTGCCCGTGCACCCCGACGCCGAGACCGTGCACGGCGAGCAGGGCTACGCCTCGCTGGCCGACATCCCGTTCCCGGTGGACGTGGTCGACGTGTTCCGCCGGTCCGAGGCGGCGGGCGCGTTCGCCGACCAGGCCGTCGAGATCGGCGCGAAGGCCGTGTGGTTCCAGCTCGACGTCGTCGACGAGGCCGCCTATGAGCGGGCCACCGCGGCGGGCCTGGACGTGGTCATGGACCGCTGCCCGGCGATCGAGTGGGCCGCGCGCGGTCCGCGCTAGCCTGCCGACCATGCCGGTCGTCGCGCTCAACGGGATCAACCTCAGCTACCGGGTGGACGGCGAGGGCGACCTCGTCGTCCTCGTCATGGGCTCCGGGAGCCCCGGTCGGGTGTGGCAGGCGCACCAGGTGCCCGCGCTGCGCGCCGCCGGGTTCCGGGTCGCCACCTTCGACAACCGGGGCATCCCGCCGACCGACGAGTGCCCGTCGGGGATGCGGGTCGAGGACCTGGTCGGCGACACCGCCGCCCTCGTGGAGCTGCTGGGCGCGCCGGCGCACCTCGTCGGCACCTCCCTGGGCGCGCTCGTGGTCCAGGAGCTGGCGCTGGCCCGGCCGGACCTCGTGTCGCGGGCGGTGCTGCTCGGCACCGCCGGGCGCAACGACCCGCTCCAGCTCGCCCTGTCCCGGGGCGAACGCGCCCTGCACGACCAGGGCGTCGTCCTGCCGCCCGCCTACCACGCGGCGCTGAACGCGGTGCTCAACCTGTCCCCCGCGACGCTGCGCGACCCGGTGGCCGCCCGCGACTGGCTCGACGTCCTGGAGTTCACCGGGCAGGTGGTCGGCAAGGGCGTGCGCGCCCAGATGCAGCTCGACGAGTACGACGACCGCCTCGACGCCTACCGGGGCATCACCGCGCCGTGCCTCGTGGTGGGGTTCGCCGACGACCGCCGGCTGCCGCCGCACCTCGCGCGCGAGGTGGCCGACGCGATCCCCGGCGCGCGGTACGAGGAGGTGGCCGACGCCGGCCACTACGGGTACCTGGAGCAGCCGGACGCGGTGAACCGGCTGCTGGTCGACTTCCTCAGGGGTGACCCTTCGTGACCCCCTGACCACGGGAACTCGCCTACCACCGCGTCGCGAACGCCGTTACCGTCGTTCGCGACATGGACACCCGAGGGCTCGCGCGCGCATCCCGCCTGGTCGCCCTGATCGGCGCGGGGAGCGTCACCTGCCTCGTGCTCGTGCCCATCGCCGTGAACACCGCCACCGGCGGCTCCGCGCCCCGCGTGCTCGGGTCGTGGGCGGCCTGGCTGTGGCCCGCGCTGGCCGTGCTCACCGCGACCACCGCGTGCCTGGCGGCGTGGGACCCGCTGCGCGCCCGGCTGCTGGAGCGGCGGCCCGCGCACCCCGCGAACCGGGCGGCGGCGCTGGACGCGGTGGAGCGGTTCGTGCGCGAGCGCCTGGACACCTCGCTGGCCGAGCAGGTCCGGCTGAAGCTCGGCGTCGTGCCGCGCGTCGGGCCGCGCCTGCCCGTGCGGCTGCGCGCGCCGCTGGTCGTGGTCGGCGAACCGGGCGCGGGCAAGACGACGCTGCTGCTGGAGCTGGCGGCCACGCTGGTGGTGCGGGCGCGCGACGACCCCGGCCGCCCGGTGCCGGTGGTGGTCGAGCTGGGCGCGTGGCGGCAGGACGACGACTTCGGCGAGTGGCTGCTGCGCGAACTGGCGGCGCGGTACCGGATCGGCGTGCGGCTCGGCCGGACGTGGCTGCGCGACCACAACCTCGCCCTGCTGCTCGACGGCCTCGACGACCTGGCCGGACCGGAGCGGAGCGCGTGCCTGGACCGGATCGCCGCCCTGCGCGCGCCGCAGCTCGTGCTGTGCGCCTCGGCAGGGGTCGCGGGCCTGCCCGGCCACGACGTGGCGCGCGTCGCCCCCCTGCGGCGGGCGGACGTGACCGACCTGATCACCGCGTGCGGCCCGCGCCTCGACGGCCTCCAGGAGGCGCTGACCAAGGACCCGGACCTGTGGGACGACCTGCGCACGCCGCTCGCGTTCGGCCTGCTGGCCCTGGCCTACCGGGCGGGGCGCGCCGAGTACCGGGGCGTGGTCGAGACCTACCTGGTCGAGTCGGCGGCGCGGGGCGGGGCGCGGCCGGAGCGCGTGGTCCGGGCGCTGCGCTTCCTGGCCCGGATCGCGCGGCGGCGCGGCGACCTGGCGGTGAGCCCCACCCTGCCGCCGCGCCGGGTGTGGTTGGACTTCGTGGGGGCCGAGCCGGTGTGGCGGCTCTTCCGGCGGGCGGCGCCGGGTGCGCTGGCGGGGGCGGCGGTGGCGCTGTGCTTCGCGGTCGGGGTCGGGTTCGGCCTGACGGCGGCGGCGTTCGCGGCGGTGGCGACCCTGCTGGTGCCGCGCAGTTCGTTCCCGGTGGAGGTGGGCGGGACCGAGGGCGGGACCGACCTCGGCAGGGCTGACGGCGGCGGGACCGAGGGCGGCGGGACTGACGGCGGGACCGAACTCGGGGCGGCTGATCCCGCGCCGGTCGTTCCCGCGCCGGCGGACGACCGGGCGGTTGTCCACAGGCCGGACACAGACGGCCCGGGTTCGTCGGACCTCTCGGGCAGAATGGAATCAGGGGACCCCCTGGCGGGGACTCCTGCGCAGCATGACGACCATCGGGCCGGCGTCCGGTGGCGCGGTATCCGCCGACTCGGTGTCCGCCGGTACGGCGTCGGGTGGCGCGGTATCCGCCGACTCGGTGTCCGCCGGTACGGCGTCGGGTGGCGCGGCGTCAGGTGGGCGGTGACCGGTTTCGCGGCCGGTGCCGTGCTCACCGGCGGCGTCGCGGTGCTCGGCGGGTGGGTCGGCTCCCTCGTCGCGCGGTGGCCCGCGGCGATCGGGTTCGGGCTCGTCGTCGTGGTCTCGCTGCTGGTCGCCTACTGGAGCACGCACGACCGGTACTGGGCGGTGGCGTGCGCGGTCGTGCCGGCCGGGGTCATGGTGCTGACCGGTCCGCACGCCGTGCTGGGCGGGCTCGGCACCGGGGTCGCCGCGGGCGCGGTGGTCGGGGTGTTCGTGGGCGGGCTCGGCGGGGTGTGGTCGGGGGTGGGCGCCCGGCCCACCGGGGGTGTGCGCTGGTTACCGGTGGCGGGTCTGGTCGGCGCGGGGCTCGCCGCGCTCACCGGTGCCGCCGTGCAGCCCGCCGCTCTCGCGCCGGCCACCGGGCTGCTGCTCGGGCTGGCCGTCACGCCCCTCGCGAACCGCCCCTGGCACGTGGTCGCCGAACTGCTCGCCCGCCCGCTCGCGCTCGACGAGTTCCCGGTGCGCCGGGGGGCTCTCATCCAGGTCGCCCGCGACCGCGTGCTGCTGGTCGACGAGCACCGCTTCCCGCACGAACTGGTCCGCGACCACCTCGCCGCGTGCGACCCGGTCGAGCTGGCCGCGACCGTGCGGCGCAGGCGGAGCGGGCTCACGAGCGGCCCCAGCGGGTCCGCCCCCACGGCTTGAACACCGACAGCGCCGTCGCGACCAGGTAGAGCACCAACGACACGCACGCCGCCGACAACGCACCCGCCCCCGCCGTGCCCGGGTCGCCGTCGGCGGCGTCGTGCAGGGTCCCGCGCAGGCCGAACGTCGTCGCGGTCACCGCCACGGCGGTCAGCACGAACTTCACCAGCACCCACCGGTGCCGCACCAGGCCCCACCTCGTGCCGAACGACAGCAGCAGGCCGGTCGCCAGCGCGGTCAGCGCAAGCGGCAGCACGACGACGTCCCCCAGCAGCGCCATGGCCCGGTAGAGCTGCGGCGCGTCGAACGCGGCCAGCGCCAGCGCCAGCAACCCCACCGTGACGCCGAGCCACCCGACGGACGAGACGACGTGCAGCAGCAGCCACGCCTTGCGCGGGGCGGGTTTCATCCTCCACGGGTCCATGCCCGACAGCGTGTCCGGTGCGGCCCCGTCACCGCGTCCGCCCGGGGGCGGCTCGCGTCCCTACGTCGGCCGACGCAGGTCCCAGTGGGCGGGCGGGCGCAGGCCGTCCGGAAGCTTCGTCGTCCCGTCGCCGCGGGCCGCGTCGACCTGGGCCTGGGTGAGGAAGAACGCGCCGGTCAGGTCGGCGCCACCGAGGTCCGCGCCGCGCAGGTCGGCGCCGATGAAGTCGACCAGCCGCAGGTCCGCGCCCCGCAGGTCCGCGCCGATGAGGTACGCGCCGCGCAGCGTGGAGGCCCTCATCTTCGCGCCGCGCAGGTCCTTGCCGACCAGGTCCGCGCCCCGCCGGTTCTTCCCGCGCCCGCGTCCGCGCACGAGTTCGCTGGCCCGCAGCAGCAGGTCGTTCGCGCGGGCCCAGTGCGGGCCGACGTCGAGCGCCAGCAGCTCCTCCGGGGTGCCGCCGGCCAGGCCGTCCACGGTCGCGCGGAGGTCGGCCAGGTCGGCGTGCAGCGCGCGGGCGGGGGCGAGGCGCAGCGCGTCGGTCAGGTACCAGAGCAGCTCGTGCAGCTGCCGCACCACCGGGAACACGTCGAACACGCGCCGCGCCGTCGACGGGTCGTCGCGCCAGGTCGCGCCGCCGAACGTCAGCTGCGTGACGCGCTGGCCCGCGCCGAAGCAGTCGTACACCGTGCAGCCGGCGAAGCCGCGCGGACGCAGCTCGGCGTGGATGCCGCACCGGGAGTCGCCGCCCAGGTTGGGGCACGGGGTGCGCGCCGGCTTGTCGATCGCGAAGTCGTGGGACTTCCCGAACGCCGGGATCACGCAGCACAGGCCGGTGCAGCGGGAGCAGTCGGCGCGCAGGTCGGTGAACGGGAGCTCGGTCACGCGCTCAGCTCGTCCAGGATCTGCTGCCCGTACTTGGCCAGCTTGTTCTCACCCACCCCGTTGACGGTGCCCAGCTCGGCCAGGCTCGTCGGGCCGGAGGACGCGATCTGCCGCAGCGTCGCGTCGTGGAAGATCACGTAGGCGGGGACGCCCTGCTCCTTGGCCGTCGCGGCGCGCCACGCCCGCAGCTTCTCGAACACCGGGGTGGCCTCGGCCGTCAGCTCGACCTGCGGTGCGGCGGTCTTCGCGGTGCTCTTGGCCGTGCGGACCTTGGCGGCGCGCTCGGGTTCGCGGCGCATCAGCACCTTACGGCCGTTGAACAGCACCTCGTCGCTGGCGGGGGTGGTGACGAGCGTGGAGTACTCGCCCTCGACCGCGAGGAGGCCCTGCGCGAGGAGCTGGCGGACGACGCCGCGCCAGCCGCTCTCGTTCAGCTCGGTGCCGATGCCGAAGACCTTGAGCTGGTCGTGGTCGTGCTGGATGACCTTCGCGGTCTTGCGGCCGAGCAGGATGTCGATCGCCTGGCCCGCGCCGAACTTCTGCCGCCGCTCGTTGCGCAGCCGCACGACCGTGGACAGGACCTTCTGCGCGGGCACGGTGCCGTCCCACGTCTCCGGCGGGTTCAGGCACGTGTCGCAGTTGCCGCACGGCGTGCCCGGCTGGCCGAAGTACTCCAGCAGCTGCACGCGGCGGCACTCGACCGTCTCGCACAGCGCGAGCATCGCGTCGAGGTGCGCCATGAGCTTGCGCCGGTGCTGCTGGTCGCCCTCGGAGTCGTCGATCATCTTGCGCTGCTGCACGACGTCCTGGAGGCCGTAGGCGAGCCAGGCGGTGGACGGCAGCCCGTCGCGGCCCGCGCGGCCGGTCTCCTGATAGTAGCCCTCGACGGACTTCGGCAGGTCGAGGTGGGCGACGAACCGGACGTCGGGCTTGTCGATGCCCATGCCGAACGCGATGGTGGCGACCATGACCAGGCCGTCCTCGCGCAGGAACCGGGACTGGTTCTTCGCGCGCACGCCCGACTCCAGGCCCGCGTGGTAGGGCAGGGCGGCGACGCCGTTCTGCACCAGGAACTCCGCGGTCTTCTCGACGGAGTTGCGCGACAGGCAGTAGACGATGCCCGCGTCGCCCGCGTGCTCGGTGCGGATCAGCTCCAGCAGCTGCTTCTTCGGCTCGTTCTTGGGCACGATCCGGTACTGGATGTTGGGCCGGTCGAAGCTGGCCACGAAGTGCTTGGCGCCACCGAGGTCCAGCCGTTCGGCGATCTCGGCGTGGGTGGTCTTCGTGGCGGTCGCGGTGAGCGCGATGCGCGGCACGTCGGGCCACCGCTCGTGCAGGTGCGACAGGGCCAGGTACTCGGGCCGGAAGTCGTGGCCCCACTGCGACACGCAGTGCGCCTCGTCGATCGCGAACAGCGACACCTTGCCGCGCTCCAGCAACCGCGACGTCTGCTCCGTCCGCAGCCGCTCGGGGGCGAGGTAGAGCAGGTCCAGCTCACCGCGCAGGAACTCCGCCTCGACCAGCGCGCGTTCGTCGGGGAACTGCGTGGAGTTGAGGAACCCGGCCCGCACGCCCAGGTCGCGCAACGCGTCGACCTGGTCCTGCATCAGCGCGATGAGCGGCGAGATGACGACGCCGGTCCCCTCGCGCACGATGGAGGGAATCTGGTAGCACAAGGACTTCCCACCACCGGTGGGCATGAGCACCAGCGCGTCGCCGCCCCCGATGACGTGGTCGACGATCTCCTGCTGGTCCCCGCGGAAGGTCTCGTACCCGAAGATCCTCCGCAGCACCTCTTGCGAAGCCATCGCGCGATCCTAACCGACCCCTCCGACGGTCCTGTGCCCACGGCTCCGGAGCGGTTCAGCCCTCTATCGCGGCGCACGCCGCCCTCACCAGCTGATCAGGGCCGCCGGCCCGACGCTGCTCCATGAGGGGCGCGGCGAGAGCAAGCATGACCGCTGCCCTGGACCCAAAGACGTCCAAGAGCCTGATGCTGGAGGTCGCGGCCCCGGTTCAAGAAGGAGTGCGTCGAGGTGGTGCGAAGCGAGGACAGGGCCTCGGTTCGGGAAACAACTCGTCGTGACCTGCTCCAGTGGCGCAACCGGGCGGCACAGCGCATTGGCCACCGCCCCACCGGTCACGACATCACGACGGCTTCATCCCGATGTGGCGCATCCGGCGCTGTCGACCCCGTCTCGGTAACATCAGGTAACGAAACACCTGTCGCCAGGTATATCGGACACAGCGCGGCCCTCGAGAACGGCGGGCCGCGGAACCGATGAAGCAGGGGTGGCCTGTGGGCGAGTGGAGCTTGACCGTACCGACCGAGGGCAGCATCGACCTGCCGCCCGACCCACGGGCAATGGACGCCATCGGTCGCAACCACTCACTGTCGACCGCTCTCGCCGACCTGGTCGACAACTCGATCGACGCGGACGCGACCCAGGTCCTGATCCGGATCGTCAAGGTCGGCGAACGACTGACCTCGCTCTACGTGGTCGACAACGGTCGCGGCATGCGGCCGGATGTGATCGACTCCGCGATGACCGTGGGCGGGCGACGGGCGTACGGTGATGGCGATCTCGGCCACTTCGGGTTGGGCCTCAAGGCCGCGTCGTTCAGCCAGGCCAGGAATTTGACCGTGATGTCGAGAGCGGCTGACCACGAAGCAGTCGGAAGGCGCTGGCGCTTGGACGCCGGCAGTGATCGAGGCTTTGCCTGCGATGTGGTCCCTCGCGAGTTCGCCGAGTCGGAACTGGTGCGGGATTGGGGCATCGAACTCGACGGTAGCGGAACCGTGGTCCGGTGGGACGACGTGAGGGGTTTTCCCGCCACCGACGATCCGCGTCGAGTCGACGAGTTCATCGATCACATGATCACCAGCGCCTGTCAGCACATCGGCATGGTTTTCCACCGATTTCTCGAACGAGACCGCTTGAGCGTCGATTTCGACGTCCACGAGATCGACACGGGCTTCGTGGGACCACCGATCCCGGTCACACCGCTGAACCCGTTCGGCTACGCGCGCTCTGGTCGACCGGACTTCCCGCGGACCCTCACGGCCGAGGCCGACGGCCTGAAGCTGACCTTCCGGTGCCACCTGTGGCCAGGTCAATCAGGAAACCCTTCGTTCCAACTGACCGGAAATCCGGTCAACCACCAAGGGCTCTACTTCTACCGCCGGGACCGCCTCCTGCAGGCAGGCGGCTGGGAAGGTGTCCACGCGCCCAACCCGAAACTCCGACTGGCGCGCGTCGAAGTGGACATCGACAACGACGTGGTCGGCCTGTTCAGGATGAACCCGGAGAAGTCGCGGGTGAACGTAGGGCCGGAGTTCGCCCGATTGGCGGCCTTGGCCAGGTCGGACGACGGTCTCAGCCTCGATGAGTACTTCGACTTGGCGGAGGCGGTGTACAAGGAGTCGACGAAGCGCTCGACCAAGCGGACGCCGATGGTCCACCCGGCCGCGGGGCTACCGCCCCGAGTCCGCGACACGATCAAGCGCGAGATCCCGGAGAAGTCCGGTGAGGAGCCCATCGACATCCGCTGGGAGAACTTCGCCGACGACCTCTTCTTCCGCGTCGACCGCGACCGGCGGACGATGTGGCTCAACAAGCGCTACCGGAAGATGCTGCTCGGCGGCAAGCACGGCGGCCTGAACGACCTGCCCCTGCTGAAGTCGCTGCTCTACCTGCTGGTCTCCAACGTTTTCGAAGGCAGTCACCTCGGACCGAAGGACAAGGACAACATCGCGCTGTGGCAAACGATCCTGACGGCCGCGGCGAGGGCCGAACGCCAGTGACGGCGAAGAACCCGATCGATGAGCGCCACGTTTCCGTCGCGAACTTCGACCGAATGCTCGACGGCGGAGTACCCGTCACGCTTTCGGTCACCGGCACGCCGCCGATATTCGTCTTCATCGAGCCACGCGTGCCGGAATTGGGCCTGCGGGTCGAGGTCACCGACCATGGTGACGCCCCCGAAACCCATCTGCACAACATCGCCGCACAGATCGCCCTGCGTGACGGAAAACGCTTCTTCGAAGTCGTCGTAACAGCGCCGGAACTCTTCCACGACGCCTATCCGCTCCTCTGCTCCGTGGCGGATCACGTGCAACTGGACAGCATGACGCCCGCTCGCGCACTTCGTGCGACCCTCGATCGGATGTCGTCCCTTTTGCGGACACCCGATTCGCTGTCACGGGAGCGCGAGATCGGCCTGTTCGGCGAGTTGCTGGTCCTTGGTGGCCTGGTCGACCGGCTCGGTGCCGCGAAGGCGGTCGAGGCATGGCGTGGAAGCCTCGCGGAGGAACACGACTTCGGACTTCCCGATCTCGATATCGAGGTCAAGACGACTACCTTGGAATCGAGAACACACTGGATCGAGTCGCTCACCCAACTGGTCCCCAAGGTGAGTCGTCCTCTCTGGCTGGTCTCGCACCAGCTCACCTCGGCGGGCGCCGGAACCGGGACGAGCTTGCCCGACCTCGTCGACACGATCCACGCCCGGCTCGGCTCGGACGTTCACCGGGATCACTTCGAGAGCGTGCTTTCGCACGTCGGCTGGCGTGAGGAACACCGGGAACACCTGACGACCCGCTGGACCCGACGGTCGACCAGCCTGGGTTATCACGTCACCGGCTCCTTCCCGCGCCTCACACCGGACGACCTGCGGGATCGGGGCGTGGTCATCGACCGCATCCCGACGATCCGCTACCGAATCGACCTCGACGGTTACACGGACCCGCACGACAAACCGGAGATCATCCGGAACGCCTGCGACTTCGAAGGATGGGCATGATCACCTCGTTCGTCCGGGCGTACACCAGCGCCCTGCGCGCCATGGAGGGCGACACGCCGCGAGGTCTGGTCAAGCGTGCCGAGTTGGAGGCCGATGACCTGGAGCCCGGCCTCGACGTATCAGAAGCGCGGCTGCGAGAACACCTCGCGATCGCCGATCCCAACGACAAGTTGTGCCTCGACCTGCACATGAACCTCGCGAAGTGGGACAACGCCCCGGTCGAGGGCAACCCGTGGACCAATGGCACCGAGCCGAACACCGAGGAGCGCCGGACACGGGTGATCGAGGCTCTGCGGCTCGACACCGAAACTGCGGCAAAGATCGCGCACCGCTTCCCGCTCGCCAAGGGCGACGGCACAACGGTCATCGCGGGCCCGTGGGAACCGTGGTACACCGACGAGGTCAAGAAGGCCCGCGACTTCTACTGGGGACACTACGCCGACTACCTGCACAACCAGCGTCACTGGGACGCCGACGCGATCGTCAACCTCGACATGGCCACCACACGTGTCGTCGAGCGACTGATCGACCCGTCCCGGGCCAAGGCGGGGCAGACCAAGGGCCTGGTCGTCGGATACGTGCAGAGCGGCAAGACCGCCAACTTCACCGGCGTGATCGCGAAGGCCGTCGACGCCGGGTACCGCCTCGTCATCGTGATGACCGGTACCACCAACATTCTGCGCGAACAGACTCAGCGCCGGGTGGACATGGAGCTGGTCGGCCGCGAGAACATCCTGCGCGGCACCGACGAGCACGACCCGGACGCGGCCCAGTTCATCGACTACCTCGACGACGAGGACTGGGTCGCCGACCGCTTCGTCCGACACGGCGCGTGGCCGTCCCAGATCGGCAGGCCGGACATCCACCGGATGACGAACCGCCGATTCGACTACCGACGCCTCCAGCAGGGCCGATCAGCGCTGGAGATCGAGCGCCGGGACCGCACCAAGCCGTTGTGGCACCCGGACAACCTGTTCACCAGCGATGCCCGCCTGATCATCGTGAAGAAGAACGCCACGGTGCTCAGCAACCTCGTCAAGGACTTGAAGAACACCGCGGACCGGCTCGAGAACATCCCCGCGTTGATCATCGACGACGAGTCCGACCAGGCGTCGGTCAACACGACCGACCCCAAGAAGTGGCGCGAGGACGAGAAGAACCGGACAGCCATCAACAAGCACCTGTCCAACCTGCTCAAACTGCTCCCCCGCGCGCAGTACATCGGCTACACGGCCACCCCCTTCGCGAACGTCTTCGTCGATCCGACGGACGCGGAGGACATCTTCCCCAAGGACTACCTCATCTCCCTGGAACGGCCGCTCGGCTACATGGGCGCCGAGGACTTCCTCGACCTCGACATCGACCCCGACATCGGACGGGATTTCCGCAACTCGAAGGAGATGGCGCACCTCCGCCTGTTGGACGAGCACCAGGAGGAGGACGACACCGAGCTCCAGGCGGCTCTCGACTCGTTCGTCCTCACCGCGGCCATCAAGCTGTACCGCGAAGCCGAGGGTGCCAAGCCGTTCAAGCACCACACGATGCTGGTGCACGAGACGATGCGGACAGCTGGTCAGCGGTCCCGCGCCGAAACCATCCAGGACCTCTGGAGAGCGGCCGGCTACCTGAGTGGACGTGCCCACCGCAGGTTGCGGACCCTCTTCGAGGAGGACTTCGCACCGGTGGCGGAGGCACTCGCGCTGAACTACCCGATGCCTCCTCGGTTCGAGGACCTGACGCGGTTCCTCGGTGAAGCCGCCCGCCGGATCGCGCCCAACGGGAATCCGGTCCTCGTCGTGAACAGCGACAAGGACATCGAGCAGGAGGACCTGGACTTCGACAAGAGGTCCGTGTGGCGCGTTCTCGTGGGAGGCAACAAACTCGCCCGCGGGTTCACCGTCGAAGGACTCACGATCACCTACTACTCCCGGAAGGTCGGGCACGCCGAGGCCCTGATGCAGATGGGGAGGTGGTTCGGCTTCCGCAGGGGGTACCGGGACCTGGTCCGGCTGTTCATCAGCTGTGACGTCCGGGATGCGTTCGAGGCCGCGTGCCGGGACGAGGAGCACTTCAGGGCAGAACTGCGCCAGTACGCCGTCATGGTGGACGGCCGCCCGCTGTTCACCCCGGAGGACATCCCTCCGCTGGTGACCCGGCACGGTCTCCGGCCGACCGCGGCGAACAAGATGTACAACGCCAGGTTGGTGCAGCGGCGCACCCCCACCAAGGAGCCGAGCTCGGGGTACCCACTGTTGACCAACCAAGCTGCCCTCGACCGCAACATCGACGCTCTCGTCCCCCTGCTGAAGGCCGCGCGAGACGTTACATACCTCGCCGGCGGAGGCCGGACCTTCGAAGCCTTCCTCGGGGAGGTGCCCCACCACGAGATGCTGTCCGCCTTGGGAGCCTTGGAGTGGGCGACATCTGAGACGTTCGTCCCGGATTTGGCCTGGCTCGCGAGCCTGCCCGAGGAGATCATCGACCGGTGGGACATCGTGCTCCCACAGCAGAAGACGGGTAAACGGGTGGACATCCGCGGGATCGACAAGTTCACCGTCCACGGTCGGACCACCGGCGGAGGCCAGAGCATTCGCGGCAACGCCGAAAGCGCGCATCGCAAGGCGCTCAACGACATGCCGGGCAGGAAGTCGACCTCGGGTGGCGTGATCATCTACCCGGTGATGAACAAGAACGAGCTCGACGGCGACCTCGCGACAGATGGCTACCCGACCAGGTTGGTCATGGCACTCATGCTCCAGCTACCAGAAGGTGCGCTCCCCGCCGATCGTCGGCCCGTGGTGTACCAGGTGGTCGTTCGCGAAAAGCCCTTGTACGCCATCGTTGACGCGTGACCCGATCTCCACTTACCGCGAGACGGACGACATCCCCGCCTCGCGGGTCGGTCGGCGTGCGACGCGGTAGGCTCCCGCGCATGTCGGCTGAACCGGATCTGCCGGGACGCACATCGGTGGAGCTGTTCGCGGGCGGTGGGGGCCTAGCGATGGCCGTCGAACGCTCGGGTTTCCGACCGTTGCTGCTCAACGAGTTCGTCAAGTACGCCTGCGACACCCTTGAGCAGAACGGCGCCACCTCGCGAGGCGAGGAGGAGCGCATCCCAGAGCCGGGCGAGAAGCCTCCCCTGGTGCGCGGCGACGTCCGCGACCTCAAGATGGGCTACCTGGAAGGTGCCGTCGACCTCCTCGCCGGCGGCCCTCCGTGTCAGCCGTTCAGCCTGGGCGGTGTGGCGAAGGGGGACGAGGACAAGCGGAACATGTTCCCCGAGATGTTCCGCGCCATCCGGGAGATCAAGCCGAAAGCATTCATCTGCGAGAACGTTCGAGGTCTCCTCCGCCCTTCGTTCAAACCCTACTTCGATTATATCACCCGTGAGTTGATGTTCCCCTTCGAAGAGCGCGACCCTGAAGCCAGTTGGCTCCAGCACGACGCGATCCTCAAGGCCAAGGAACAGCGCGGTGACGTCAAGTCCGTCGAGCGGTACCAGGTTTTCACATTTCCAGTGAATGCAGCCGACTACGGCGTGCCGCAGATCCGAAACCGCATCATCGTCGTCGGTTTCAGAGGCGACATCGACATCGATATGGATTTGCTGCAGCAGGCGGTCAGGCCCACCCACTCCGAGCGAGAACTCCTCCACTCGATGAAGTCGGGCGAGTACTGGGAACGTCACAGGAACGTCGCGGGTCGAGCCGACGTACCGGACCACGTGATAAAAAACGTCATGAAGGCACTGCAACCCGTTCTTCCGTTCGAGCACGATTCAGAAGGGCTGAAGCCCTGGAGGACCCTGCGGGATGCCTTGGCGGGGACCCAGGGAAACGATCCCCTCCCGGATGTTCCGTGGGATCGGCTGGACCGGCAGCAGCACGATGACATGCCCGAGGAGCACATCGGCTGGCCGGATGCTCGATTCTACGCCGGACATACGCCGAATTTTCTCGACCGGCCCGCGAAGACGGTGAAGGCAGGCGTCCACGGCGTTCCGGGTGGCGAATCGGTGATGTTGACCGACACTCCTGTCGACAAAAACGAACCTGTCGATCCAGTAGCCGAGAAGGCTAAAAAAACGTACCCCTACCGGCACCGGTACATGACAGTCCGCGAAACAGCCCGCGTGATGACCTTCCCTGATTCGTGGAAGCTCTGCGGCCCGCGCGGAGAGCAGATGCGACAACTCGGCAACGCTGTTCCGGTCTTGCTCGGCGAAGTATTTGCGAAAGCCGTGGCGACGGTACTCGACGACGCCGAGAAACGATCGTGAGCCGTCTGCCCGCACGTGCTTGGAAAGCGAAACCAGGTAGATCCAGAGCACTGGTCGAGGCAGAGCAGGACAGGACCGCGGGCGGCGCTCATCGACGCCTCGTGGATCTGGGGGCCGGACGGACCACCCGAGGCTCTGTCATGCTCAAGGCGTCGGAGGCGACCGGTGTCGTCCGCGCCTACCTGCGGTGGAGCGATCGCGGTCGCACGGTTTCGAGGTCCCTCGGCGTGGTCGAGCACGGCACCCGGTCGGCCAACCTCACCGAAGGCTGGGAGAAGGCCCGTGCCATGGGGATCGCGCGGGAAGAGACGCTTCCCCGCGAGTCATGGGCGTCTTCTCACGAGGTGCGGGCTTCGATGAAGGGCAATCGCGGACGGGACACCGGCCCCGAACTCCGACTGCGCGCCGCCCTCCACGCCCAAGGTCTCCGGTACCGGGTATCGACACGGCCATTGCCGGAGCTGAGGCGCACCGCGGACATCGTCTTCTTCAAGGAGCGGTTGGCGATCTTCGTGGACGGCTGCTTCTGGCACGGCTGTCCGGAACACCACCGTCCGGCGAGGAAGAACTCCGCTTTCTGGGGAACGAAGATCGTCGACAACAAACGACGCGATGCCGAGACCAACGAGGCCCTCGTCCAGCAGGGGTGGACGGTGATCCGGTGCTGGGAGCACGAGGACACGGCCACCGTCGTGGACCGGATCGTCACCACGTTGGGTCGTTCCGCGAACCAGCGCTGAAGCCAAGGGGGACGCATGCCCGAAATCGTGATGCCGAAGGAGATCAAGGACGCCGTCATCCGTGAGCTCTACCGCCAGATCGGCTCGCTGGACTGGGAGGCGGTTTCCGCTCGTGAGCGGACCGCCTACTACACCCGCTGGGTGGAGGACGAGGCGATCGGTGGTGAACTGGCGGACTACTACACAGCTGAGGGCATGCGCGTCTGGCTCAAGGACGGTCCGCTCAAGGAGTACGCCCGAGCGTTGGAGAACTTCGGTTCCTACGCCGCGTACGCCATGAAAAGACTGTCGCCCCCCGATGAGTTCGTCACCGAGTTGCTCGGTGGATCGTGGAAGATCAAGGTCGGTTCCACCGGGGAAAAACCCATGCATTGCGTTGTCACTGATCGGACGCGGGAGCGGTACGTCTGCTGGGGCAGGCCACGCACCTTCAGAGATCTGCTGTGGGCGGCCGTCAACAACGCGGTGGTCGCGCCGTCCAAGCCACTGATCGTCGTGTACGCCACTGACGAGGCGGAGGTGGAGGAGCGGCAGAAGCGGCAGCACGAACTGATCGCGAAGCACTGCTCGCTGGATCTCGCCTACGTGCGCCGCCGTTTGGAAGCCCTGCCGCAGGATTCATCGATCGGGTAGGGCTTGGGGTCCCCGGGCCCACACCGTCGAGCTCCCCAGACGTGCGAGCGCGGTCGCCCGCTGACAGTTGCCACCTGTCAGCGGCGTCCGGCAACAGACAGGCGGTTGCCAGCCGTGCATCATGGCTGGATGGGGGACGAACTGAACGGGGACGACGCCAAGGCGCTCGCGGCCAGCCTGAGGCGACTGCTGAACCTGACCGCGACGCTCGTCGAGGAGGGCGGGGAGGCCGCTCCGCTGATGGCGCGCGTGCGCGACCACCTGGGCTGCGAGCCGGCGCAGGTGTTGTCGGTCGCCACGCGGTTCCCGGTGTGGGAGCACGTCAACCTCCAGCGCGGCGTGGACGCCTACCTGGCGGCCCGCTCGCCCGACGCCGCGTGGTTCGGGGTGAGCGGCCAGCACCGGGGGCACGAGGACATCCTCGGGATGCTCCTCGCCGCACGGCACGGGCAGGCGTACGGGCTCGGGTCCGCCGACTACGCGACCGCCGCCGCCGGGCCCGACGAGAGCGTCGACGTGGTGCAGGTGGGGCTGGTGCCGACCACCGCGCCGGACGGGACGCCGGTGTTCGTCGGGGTGCGCGGCGGGCACGAGTTCGGACCTCCCGCGTGCCGGTTGGAGGTGCTCGCCGCGGACCGGGCGGCGGCCCGCGCGGTCGGGGCCGAGGTGGAGCGGTTGATGCGCGAGCACGACGTGTTCCGCGGCCAGGTGCTGTCGTTCGGCTGGAGCGAGCACCGGGGCAACGAGCTGGTGACGTTCCTGCCCCGCCCCTCGCTGGGCGCGGACGCGGTCGTGCTGCCGGACGGGGTGCTGGAGACCGTCGAGCAGCACGTGGTGGGCATCGCCGAGCACTCGGAACGGCTGCTCGCCGCCGGGCAGCACCTCAAGCGCGGGCTGCTGCTGCACGGCCCGCCCGGCACCGGCAAGACGCACACCGTCCGCTACCTGATGAGCCGGCTGCGGGACACGACGGTGATCGTGCTGACCGGCGCGTCGCTGCGGCTGATCAGCGAGGCGGCGGGGCTGGCCAGGCGGCTCCAGCCGTCGATGGTGGTGGTCGAGGACGTGGACCTGGTCGCGATGGACCGCGGGATGCCCGGCGCGGGCACGAACCCGCTGCTGTTCGCGCTGCTGGAGGCCATGGACGGCATCGGCGCGGACGCGGACGTGACGTTCGTGCTCACCACGAACCGCGCGGACGACCTGGAGCGGGCCCTCGCCGACCGGCCGGGCCGGGTGGACCTGGCGGTGGAGGTGCCGCGGCCCGACGCGGACGGTCGGCGCAGGCTGCTGGAGCTGTACGGGCGGGACGTGGAGCTGACCGCCGACCTCGGGCCGGTGGTCGAGGCCACGGAGGGCGTGACGGCGTCCTTCATCAAGGAGCTGCTGCGCCGGGCCGTGCTGGGCGCCGTGCGCGCGGACCGGGACGCGGACCCGGAGCGGGGCGCGGACCCGGGCGCCGCGCCGGTGATCGGCGACGAGCTGGCCGACATCGCGCGGGCGATGGCCGACGAGCGCGGCTCGCTGACCGGGGTCCTGCTCGGCGGGTCGGAAGGGCCGCGGTCCGGGCCGCTCGCCTCACCGGTCGCGCACCCCGGGGTGACGGTGGCCCGCGCCACGAGGTCCTACCGGACGACCTGAGGGTCCGGCGAGGCGGCCCAAGGGCCGTGCAGGCGCGCCAGGGCACCGCGCCCCACCACGAGCACGTCGTCACCGAGCCGGTGCAGGGCGGTGACGCGCTCACCGGGCCACGTGCGCCCGAGCACGCGCCCGCCCGGCCCCACGGAGTGGACGGTGCCGGCGGCGACCAGGTGCACGCCTCGGTGCGGCAGCACGGACGTGACGGGCGCGCCCGGGTCGAACCGCCAGGCCACCTCGCCGTCGCGCGCGTGGAGCACGGTGCAGCCGTGCCGCTCCGGCTGCCACAGCAGGTCGCCGAGCACGACCGGCGCGACGGGCAGCGGGTCGCCGGGCAGCCGGACCGGGGTGGGGCCGCCGTCGGGCGCGAGCCACGCGAGCAGGTCGCGCCCGCACCGGGCCACGACGTCCGCGCCGACCCGCGCGAACACCGCGCCGTCGCCGGTGGGCAGCGGGCCGGGCAGGGTCCAGCGGACGCGGGTGGCGCCGTCGCGCGCGCCCACCGACCGGACCGAGTCGCCGCCGGGGTCGCCGAGCACGACCGCGTCGCCCACCGCCAGGGGCCGGGTGGCCGGCCGGTCGTCGCGCCACAGCGGCCGACCGGTCGCCAGGTCGAACGCGAGCACCGGCGTGTAGCCGCGCCACCCGCCGACCAGCACCGCGCCACCGGCCACCACGAGGTTCCCGGTGCAGTCGCCCACGTCGGCCCGCCACACCACCCGGCCGGTGGCGAGGTCCAGGCACAGCAGGCACGACGGGGTCGCGGGCAGGACCAGGCACCGGTCACCGGCCACGACCAGCTCGCGCGGCCACGGCCCGACCGGCACGTCCCAGGTGGCCGCGCCCGAGCCCGGGGCCACGCGCACCAGGCGGGTGCCGCGCTCGTGGACGACCACGGCGTCGTCGGTGACGGCGAGCCGGTGGACGCGCTGGTGCAGCGGCCGGCGCCAGAGCGGGGCGGTGGTCACGCACGCAGTCCACCACGCCGCGCCCCCGACCGACCCCCGCCGGCCTCGTTGGAGCCCTCGCCGGAGCCCCGGACGGTGTCGGAGTCCAGCGGCTCGCGAGGGCGGGGCGGCGACCGGCGCGGCACCGGTGATCGACCCGGAACCCCGCGTTCCCACCGCGTCGCCGCGCGTGCCAGGGTGGACGTGGCCGCCGCCCCGGACCCGAGAGGACGGCGGCCCATGCGCGGCACCACCGTGTTGCCCGGAACCCCCTGCGACGCGCCGAGCCGGGGCGCGCCGCCGGTGCACCGGCTGGAGGTGGCCGGGGCGCCGTTCGCCGTGGGCACGTTCGACACCATCGGCCCGATGTCGCGGGCGTCGTTCCCGCACCGGCACACCTTCCACGAGATCGTCTACGTCACCGGCGGCACGGGGGCGCACGTCGTGGACCTCGCGCGGTGGGAGCTGGAGCCGCCGCACCTGTGCGTCATCGCGCCCGGCCAGGTGCACCACTGGGACGGGGCGCGCGACCTCGACGGGTTCGTGGTGCTGTTCACCGACGACTTCCTGCTCGACCACCCGGCCGACCGCGACCTGCTGCGCCGGCTGAGCGCGCGGCCGTGGCTGACGCTGGACGACCCCGGGCCGATCGGGCGGCTGGTCGCCGAGCTGGACGAGGAGCACCGGCGGGGCGGCGAGGAGTCGGTGCTGCGGGCGCTGCTGCACGTGCTGGTGGTGCGGGCGACCCGGCTGCCCGCGACGCCCGCCGCGTCGCCCTCCCCCACCGGCGCCGTGGCCGGGGAGTTCGCCCGGCTGCTGGGGCGCGTCGAGCGGGGGACGTGGTCCGTGCGGGCGTACGCGGAGCGGATCGGCGTGACGCCGGGCCACCTGACCGAAGCGGTGAAGGCCGCCACCGGGCGGACGCCGTCGCAGCTGGTGCGCGAGGCGCGGGTCCGGGAGGCGAAGCGGCTGCTGGCGCGGACGGACCTCAGCGTGCGGCAGGTCGCCGGGCGCGTCGGGTTCGGCGACCCGGCGTACTTCTGCCGCTTCTTCCGGCGCGAGACGGGGACGAGCCCCGGCGGGTTCCGCCGTTCACAGCGGGGATGAGCGGCAACGGCGCCCGCGAGGATCACCACGACGGGCCGGTTGCGTCCCTCGTCCGCGCCCCGCCCGCCTTCGTAGGTTCGGGTGGTCCCGCCGCCGCGCCACCACGTCCCACGAGGAGCAAGCATGGACGCACCAACCCCCGGTGACGACGCGGACGCCCGCCGGCTCGGCAGGCGCCCGGTGCTGCGCGCCGCGCTCGCCGCCGGTGTCGCGCTGCCGGTCGCCCTGATGGGCGTGCCCGCGCTGGCCCGCACCGTCGGTGCGGAGGGCGGCGCGCCGGAGCCGACGCCGCAGTGCGACGACGGCGACGACCCGACCCCGCCGCAGATGGAAGGTCCCTACTTCAAGCCGAACTCGCCCCCGCGCACGACGATGCTCGACGGACCGGGCACGCGGCTCACCGTGTCGGGCTACGTGTTCGGCCTGGCGTGCCAACCGATCGCGGGCGTGCTGCTGGACTTCTGGCAGGCCGACACCAACGGCGTGTACGACAACACCGGTTACCGGTTCCGCGGCCACCAGTTCACCGACGCCCGGGGCGCCTTCACCCTGTCCACGATCGTCCCCGGCCTCTACCCGGGCCGCACGCGGCACCTCCACGTGAAGGTCCAGGCACCCGGCCGGCCGGTCCTGACGACGCAGCTGTACTTCCCGAACGAGCCGCGCAACAACACCGACCCGCTGTTCGACCCGCGGCTGCTGATGACCGTGCAGGACAACGGGACCGGTCGCACGGCCGCGTTCGACTTCGTGCTGGCCGTGCCGGGCACGAGCCCCACGAACCCGACGACCACGACGACCTCGCAGCCCGGCGGCGGCACGTGGGCGGCGGGCACGACCTACGCGGCGGGAGACCGCGTGACCCACGGCGGCGCGGCGTACACGTGCCTCCAGGCGCACCGCGCCCAGCCGGGCTGGGAGCCGCCGAACGCCCCCGCCCTCTGGCGCCGGGCCTGACCGGGAAGCACTCGGCCCCCTCGTCCACGTGGCGAGGGGGCCGGTGTCGTTCCCGGGGCGTCGACGCGGACGGCGCGGTGGAGGACCGGCGTCGTGCGAGGGGGGCGGTAACCGCGCCGGCCCGGTGACGGGCGGCGCACGTGCGACCTGTACGTGCCCCCGGTGCGACTCGAACGCACACTGGACGGATTTTGAGTCCGCTGCCTCTGCCGATTGGGCTACGGGGGCCGGCGGGAGCACTCTACTGGATCAGGGCGCCCCGACCGGGCACGGGGGCGCGCTCAGGAGCGCACCAGGCGGGTGATCGCGGCGGAGGCTTCGGCCAACTTCTCCTCCGCCACCTCACCGCCCTCGGCGACGGCCTGGGCGACGCAGTGCTTCAGGTGCTCGTCCAGCAGTCCCAGGGAGACCGCCTGGAGTGCCTTGGTGGCCGCGGAGATCTGGGTCAGGACGTCGATGCAGTACTCGTCGTTCTCGACCATGCGCTGGAGACCGCGGACCTGTCCCTCGATGCGCCGGAGGCGCTTGAGGTACGCGTCCTTGTCCGCCGTGTAGCCGTGCATCGCTCCCGACCTTCCCTACCCTGGGCGGGTACCGGACCCCAGGATAGGCCACTCGACCGAGTGTGACGGGCACCACGGGGGCGTTCGGGCAGCCTCGCATTTCAGCCCGTGTGGTTTAGCCCGTGAAATGACCCGTCCGGGGGCATCTAGTCACATTTTCCCGCCGAAAGGTTAGGCGATATTCCTCTCGTGCACTATGGTGACCCCCGAAGCGTGTGGCGCAGAACAAGTCGAGGGCAGCACGCGCTATGCGAGCACACACGGAGGAACAGTGGCACAGCAGACCGTCGTCCAACTCATCGACGACCTCGACGGCAGCGAAGCCGCCGAGACCGTGACCTTCGCGCTGGACGGAGTGGAGTACTCCATCGACCTCTCCAAGGACAATGCGGACAAGCTCCGCGAGTCCCTGGCCGACTTCGTCGCCAAGGCACGCCGTGCGGGTGGGCGCAAGCAGCGCAAGGGCACCGGCAAGAGCACGGTAAAGGCTGGTGACAAGGCCCAGGCGCAGGCCATTCGCGACTGGGCTCGGGCGCAGGGCCACCAGATCTCCGACCGAGGCCGCATTCCCCAGGGCCTGGTCGTGCAGTTCCAGGAAGCGCACGCCTCCTGACCTGCGGGGCAACCGTTCTCCCCTGCGGTGGGTCACCCCTTGCCGCAGGGGAAACCGCAGGTCACGTCACGCGCGGTCGGGGAAGCCCGGGCCGAGCACCCTGAGCAGGGCGGTCGCCTTCACGGCGGTCTCCTCGAATTCCTCCGCCGGGTCGGACAGGGCGATGACGGCGCCCCCGACCCCGAAACTCACCTTGTCGCGGTCCACGACCAGCGTCCTGATGACGATGCTGAAGTCGGCCGTTCCGGACAGTGAGAAGTATCCGAGCGCCCCGGAGTAGACCCCGCGCGGCCCGGCTTCCAGGCCGTCGATGATCTGCATTGTCCGGATCTTGGGCGCGCCGGTCATGGACCCGCCCGGGAAGGCGGCCCTAACCACCCCGGTGGCGGTACTGCCGGAACGCAGTCCGGCCCGAACCGTGCTGACGAGCTGGTGCACGGTCGCGTAGCTCTCCACCTCGAAGATCCTGGGCACCCCGACGCTGCCGACTTCCGCGCAATGGCCCAGATCATTGCGCACGAGGTCCACGATCATGAGGTTCTCCGCCCGGTCCTTCGCGCTGGTGGCCAAGGCCCCCCGCAAAGCGCGGTCCTCCTCCGCCGTCGCCCCGCGCGGTCGCGTCCCCTTGATTGGTTCGGATTCGACGACACCCTGTCGGTCGACCCGGATGAACCGCTCGGGTGAAGTGCTGAGCACGGAGAGCGCACCGAAACGGAGCAGTGCTCCGAACGGGGCGGGGCTTTCCGCACGCAGGAACCGGTAGGTGTCCCACGGGTCGAGGGCGCCACGCCACGTGACGGTGTTCGTCAGGCACACCTCGTAGCTCTCGCCGGCCGTGATGGCCTCCTGGCAGGCCGCGATGAGCTTGAGGTACTGCGTGCGGCCGTGGCGGAGTTCGACGGAGTCCGCGCGGGGGCGTTCCGGGGACGTCCCGGGGAGCCCGTCCGGGGACGCCGGGAAATCGCGCAGGAATGCCTCCGTTCGGTCCAACCAGCCGTCGTCGTCGGTCAACGCGAGCAGGTGGCAGCACCGCGATCGGTGGTCGAAAACGACCGCGCGGTCGGCGAACACGAATGCCGCATCAGGCTGCTCCGAACGGTGGGCGGCGTCACCGCCGCATTCGGCCTTCAGCTCGTAGCCGAGGTAGCCGACCCAGCCGAGGGCGAAGTCGAACGGGACGTCGGGCTGCTCGACCCGCCACTCCGCCAGGTCGGCCTCCAGCCAGTCCAGGAACGGCCCGGGGTGCGCCACACCGTCGACGGTCACCTCGCCCGCCCCCACGTCGTAGGTCGCCACGCGGGCCAGCGGGCCGGAGGCGTCGCCCATGACGGAGAAGCGGCCCCGGTCGCCGGGGAGGCTGCTGTCGAGCCAGAACGCGTCCGGGGAGGCGCCGTGGAGCGCCTCGAACACGGCCTCGGGCGGCGGGTGGGCCTCGACCCGGCGGACCAGCACGACGCGGCCCGGGGCGCGCACGGGGGCAGCGGGGACCGTGGGGGCGACAGGGGTGCCAGGGGCGGCAGGGGCACCAGGGGCGGCGGGGGCGGCGGGGGCACCGGGGGCGGGGACGGCCCGGGCTGAACCGGCGAAGGCGGCGGCAGCGGCGTCCGGGACGGCTGGGGGCGCGAGGGCGGAGTGCGGCGCGGGGCCGGGGTGCGGCGCGGCGGCCGACGTGAGGTCGCGGAAGTTCGCGAGCAGGTCGCGGCCGTGCTCGGTGCACACCGACTCGGGGTGGAACTGCACGCCCCACCGCGGGCGCTCGCGGTGCCGCACGGCCATCAGCACGTCGTCCGACGCGGACCACGCGACCGGTTCGAGGGACGCGGGCAGGTCGGAGACGGCGAGCGAGTGGTAGCGGACGACGGCCAGGGGCGACGGCAGGCCGGCGAACAGGTCGACGCCGGTGTGGCGGACCCGGTCGACGACGCCGTGCCGGGGCGTGACCAACCCCACGGCGGCGCCGTGCGCGAGGCACAGGGCCTGGTGGCCGAGGCAGACGCCGAGCAGCGGCAGGTCGGCGTGCTCGACGACGGCGCGGCCCAGGCCGAGGTCGGCGTCGCGCTGCGGGCGGCCGGGGCCGGGGCCGACCACCACGTTGTCGAACGAGGCCAGGTCGGACAGCCGGAACCGCGGGTCGTCGTTGGTGACGACGACCGGCTCGCGCCCGTTCACCTCGGCCAGGAGCTGGAACAGGTTGAACGTGAACGAGTCGTGGTTGTCGATGAGCAGGGTCCGCATGGCGACCAGCACGGTACCTGCCGGAACACCCGTGCGGACGAGCCTGGGAGGCCGGACACACCGGCCTCCCGGGTGCGCTCAGTCCAGGTGGAACGCGGGGTCGACGGCGACCCCGGCGAGCTGCTGCGGGGTCAGCGGCGGCCCGGCGAGCGCGGGCCCCGCGGCGACCGGGTGGCGCCGCGACTGGCCGACGACCACGAGCGTGCCGTCGGCGTGCCGGTGGATCGCGGTCTGCTCGAAGTCGACGTCGGCGCCCTGGGCGGTGACCACGGGCACCTCCACCCCGTCGACCCGGACGAGGTCGCACCTGCCCGTGCCCTCCACGGGGTACGGCCCGGAGATGGCCAGGCCGCAGCCGGACAGCTCCCGCACCCCGGTGTTGCCCCTGGTCTCGACCCGGACCAGCACCCGGCCGACGCCGGCCCCGCCGCCCTGCCCGGACACGGGGGCGTCGACCAGGTACTCCCAGACCTGGAGGTCGCCGGCGTGGTCGAGGAACTGGGCCTGGGTGCGCGGTGCGGCGCCGCCCCTCTCCTGCGCGATCGAGCCGACGGGCAGCGCCCCGGCGAGGGCGTTCAGCAGGCCGCTGCCCTTGGCGGCCCGCGGGCCGCTGGTCGCCGTGCGGTCGGTCTGCCCGTCGGGCCACGGCCGCTCGGTCGACCCCGTCGGGGGCACGCCCGTGCCGGTGGTGGTCGTGGTGGTGGTCATGGTGGTCGTGGTGGTGACCGCCGGCGCTCCGGAGGACGACCGCGCCGCCTCCACCGGGCCCGGTCCGCCCCCCGCGAGGGACGGCACCACGACCGCGCCGACCGCGATGCCCACCACGGCGAGGCCGGCGACCCCGGCGCCCCACGTCGTCCGGCGGCGGCGGTCGGCCCGGCGCGCCGCGGCCAGCGCGGCCCGCGCGTCCATCGGCGGTGGCGGGCTGCTCGCCGCCACGACGTCGCGCATCGCCCTCGTCAACTCCTGCTCGTTCATCGCACCTGCGCTCCCTGCCGGGGGTTGACCAGGCCGCGCAGCGTCCGCAGCCCCCGCGCGGCCTGGCTCTTGACGGTTCCTTCCGAACAACCCAGCGCCCTGGCGGTCTCCTCGACCGACAGGTCCTCCCAGTACCGCAGCACGAGGACGGCGCGCTGCCTGGGCGGGACCCGGGCCAGCGCCGCGAGCAGCACCAGCCGGTCCTCCGCCGAGCCGCTCGGGGTGGCCGCCACGTCGGCGGTCTCCCCGCTCACCCGTTCCCTGCGGAACCAACCCCGGCGCAGCTCGGACACGAAGGTCCGCACCAGGGTCTGCCGGGCGTAGGCGTCGAGCGCGTCGTGCCGGGTTATCCGCCTCCAGGCCACGTACAACTTCGTGAACGTCGTCTGGACCAGGTCCTCGGCCCGGTGCCAGTCGCCGCACAGCAGGTACGCCGTGCCGCGCAGGGCCTCGGACCGCGCCGCGAAGTACTCCGCGAACGCGGTGTCCCGATCACTCATTCGTCCTCCCCATCCCGCGGTACGGGGTAGTCACGCACGCGGGCGGTCGGGGGGTTGCACGGGAAGTTCGGGATTCGTGGAAACTGGGTGCACCACCACCCAGGAGGCTCGGCTTGTTCTTCTTCCTGCTGCTCGCGGTCGTGATGGGCGCGTTCCACTACTACACCTGGAAACGGGTCGTGCGGGACACGACCAGGCCCGGTCGCGGGCGCCTGGTCGGCACGGTCGCGGTCGCGGTGGCGTACCTGCTGGTGATGGGCGCGCTGGTGGTGACCCGGACCGGCGGCGTGGGCGCGTTCGTGGCGTGGCCCGGCTTCGTGCTGCTGGCGTGCGCCTTCTACTCCGTGCTGGTGCTGGGCCTGCTGGAGGTGCCGCGGGCGCTGCTGCTGCGGCGGGCGCGGCGCGGCCGGGTGGCGGCGGCGGTCCGCGCGCCGGCCGTGACCCCGGACGCGGCGGTGGACGCCGACGAGGCCCTGCTCGACCCGGTGCCCGAGGCCCCGGAGGTCGACGAGGGCCGCCGGCTGTTCCTGGCCCGGTCCCTCGCGGTCGCGAGCGGCGTGGCCACGGTCGGCGTCGTCGGTTACGGGACCACGCAGGCACTGGGCGCCCCGGTGGTGAAGCGCGTCCCGGTGGCGCTGGCGAAGCTGGACCCGAGGCTGTCGGGCTACCGGATCGCGGTGGTCAGCGACATCCACCTGGGGCCGCTGCTGGGCCGCTCGCACACCGAGCGGATCGTGCACTTGATCAACGAGCAGCAGGTGGACCTGGTGGCGATCGTCGGCGACCTCGTCGACGGCTCGGTCGAGGAGCTGGGCGAGGCGGCGGCCCCGCTGCGCGACCTGGTGAGCACGCACGGCAGCTTCTTCGTCACCGGCAACCACGAGTACTACTCCGGCGCGGAGCAGTGGATCGGCGAGGTGGAGCGGCTCGGCGTCAACGCGCTGCGCAACGAGCGGCTGACCGTCGAGCGGGCCGGCGCGACGTTCGACCTGGCGGGTGTGAACGACGTCACGGGCGAGGGCTTCGGCGACGCGCCCGACTTCGCCCGCGCCCTCGACGGCCGCGACACGAGCACGCCCGTCGTGCTGCTGGCGCACCAGCCGGTGCAGGTGCGGGAGGCCGCGAAGCACGGCGTGGACCTCCAGCTGTCGGGCCACACGCACGGCGGGCAGATGTTCCCGTTCCACCTGGCGGTGGGGCTCCAGCAGCCGATGCGCAGCGGCCTGGAGACGATCGACGGCACCCAGGTCTACACGTCCAACGGCGCCGGGTTCTGGGGGCCGCCGGTGCGCGTGGGCGCGCCGCCGGACATCTCCGTCGTGGAGCTGCGTCACAACTCCGCCGGCCGGTAGCGCTTTTTCCCCCTTCGGCGCGTACTGTGGACCGCCGTGCCCGAAGACGGTCAGACCGTGCCTGAACACGGTTGCGGAGGGGGACCCCTAGCGAGATGACGAAGAGCTTTGCCGACGATCGGCTACGCGAGGCAACAGCTCGTATTCGTCGTTTCCTGGAGCACGACCGACCGGACACCCCCTGCCTGGTCATCGACCTGCCGACGGTCCGCGACCGGTTCGCCGCGATCCGCGTGGCCCTGCCGCGGGTGGCGGTCTTCTACGCGGTGAAGGCGAACCCCGCGCCCGAGGTGGTCGAACTGCTGGCCGCCGAGGGCTCGTGCTTCGACGTCGCCAGCCCCGCCGAGATCGACCTGTGCCTGGCGCGGGGCGCCGCGCCGTCGGCGATCTCGTACAGCAACCCGATCAAGAAGGCCCGTGACGTCGCGTACGCGTTCGGTCGCGGGGTGCGGTTGTTCGTCTCGGACAGCGAGCAGGACGTGCGGGCGATCGCCGAGCACGCGCCGGGCTCGTCGGTGCTGCTGCGCATCGTGGTGGAGAGCCGCGGCTCGACCTACCCGTTCGGCAAGAAGTTCGGCTGCGCGCCGGAGATGGCCGCCGACCTGCTGCGGCTGGCCGCCGAGCTGGGGCTGACGCCGCTGGGCGTGGCGTTCCACGCCGGGTCGCAGCAGCTCGACCCGACCGGCTGGGACGGCGCGATCGCCGACGCCGCCGGGGTCGTGCTCGAGCTGCGCGCCGAGGGCCTGCCGGTGACGACGCTGAACCTGGGCGGCGGCCTGCCCGCCGGGTACCTGGAGCAGCCGCCGCCGCTCGCCGAGTACGGCGCGGCCATCACCGACGCGATCAGCCGGCACTTCGGCGACTTCGAGCCGAGCGTCATGGTCGAGCCCGGCCGCGCGGTGGTCGCCGAGTCGGGGCTGATCCGCTCCGAGGTCGTGCTGGTGGCGAAGAAGTCCTATTCGGACGAACAGCGCTGGGTGTTCCTCGACGTCGGCCGCTACGGCGGCCTCGCGGAGACCGAGGGCGAGGCCATCGCCTACCCGCTGGTCACGTCGAAGGACGGCGGCCCCACGGGTCCGGTGGTCATCGCCGGGCCGACGTGCGACGCCGACGACGTGCTGTACCAGCACACCGTCTACCAGCTGCCGCTGGACCTGCGCGCGGGCGACCACGTCGACCTGCTCGGCGCGGGCGCCTACACGGCCAGCTACTCCTCGGTGGCCTTCAACGGCTTCCCGCCGCTGGCCACCCACTGCGTGCGGTGAGCACGCCCCCGTACCGCTCCACCCCTCCTGAAGATGTTTGGAGTGATTGATGTCCGGACTCCCGTGCGAACCCGAGCCGGTTGGCTTGTTCGCAGGACAGCACGTGCTCGCCGAGTTGGAAGGCGTGAGCCCGGAACTGCTCGACGACGAGCAGTTCCTCAAGCACGCGCTCGGTGAAGCGCTCACCCAGGCTGACGCCACGGTGTTGGAGGTGGTCTCCAAGCAGTTCGAGCCGCAAGGGGTCACCGTGCTGGCCCTGTTGTCGGAGTCGCACGCGTCCATCCACACGTACCCCGAGGTGGGGGCCGTGTTCGTGGACGTGTTCACCTGCGGCACGCGCGCCAAACCCGCGCTCGCGGTGCAGCTCCTGGCGGAAGCGCTCGGTGCTGTGTCCGCACGGACGGACATGATCAGCCGGGGTCACCGCGTCCCCGCGCTCGTCGGTGAGGAGAAGTCGTGACCGGGGAACCCGTCAACACCGAGGTGATCCGCGAGCCGCTGGCGGCCGGGATGACCAGGCACTGGGACGTCGACGAGGTCGTGGTCGACGCGAAGACCGAGTTCCAGCACCTGGTGATCGCCCGCACCGCGCAGGGGTTGTCGCTGTTCTGCGACGACGACCGGCAGAGCACCGAGTTCAGCCAGCTGACCTACCACGAGGCGCTGATGGTCCCGGCGCTGCTGCTGGCCGACCGCGTCGACCGGGTGCTGGTCATCGGGTCGAGCGAGGGCGTGGTGTGCCGGATGGCGGTGGCCGCCGGCGCGTCGGTGGTCGACCACATCGACATCGACGAGCAGGCCGTGAAGCTGTGCGCCGAGCACCTGCCGTACGGCTACACGACCGACGAGCTGGCCGCCGCCGAACGGGGCGAGGGTCCCGTGCGGGTGCGCTACATCGACGGCTACGAGTACATCCGCACCACCTCCGAGCGCTACGACATCGTCCTGGTGGACCTGCCGGACGAGCGCGAGGAGGAGGCGCAGCACAACCGCCTGTACGGCGCGGAGTTCCTGGCCATGTGCAAGGCGCTGCTCACGCCGGGCGGCGTCGTGGTGTCCCAGGCGGGCTGCCAGACGATGTGGCGCAACACCACCCTGATCCGCATGTGGGAGCGGTTCAACGAGGTGTTCGGCACGGTCGCGTACTACGGCTCGGACGAGCACGAGTGGGCGTACCTGTTCGGGCGCGCCGACGAGGTGGCCGACCCGACCGCGCTGATGGTCGAGCGGCTGCCGGCGTGCGGCTACCAGCCGGAGTCGATCGACGACCTGGCCCTGGTGGGCAACTCCATCCCGCCCTACCGGGTGCGCAACTCCGTGGCCTGAGCGCCACGACGAGGGGGCCGTCCCGCGTGCGGGACGGCCCCCTCCGCCGTTCTCCGGGGCCGGCCCCGGTCAGGCGAGCGCGGTGCGCAGGAAGTCGACCTGGAGCAGCAGCAGGTTCTCCGCGACCTGCTCCTGCGGGGTCATGTGGGTCACGCCCGACAGCGGCAGCACGGTGTGCGGCCGGCCCGCGGCGAGCAGCGCGCTGGACAGCCGCAGGGTGTGCGCGGCGACCACGTTGTCGTCGGCCAGGCCGTGCACGATCATCAGCGGGCGCTCCAGCTTCGCGGCGTCCGCGATGAGCGAGTTGGCCTCGTACACCTCGGGCCGCTCGTCCGGGTGACCCAGGTAGCGCTCGGTGTAGTGGGTGTCGTACAGGGCCCAGTCGGTGACCGGCGCGCCCGCGATGCCCGCGTGGAAGACGTCCGGGCGGCGCAGCACGGCCAGCGCCGCCAGGTAGCCGCCGTAGGACCAGCCGCGGATGGCCACCCGGGTCAGGTCCAGGTCGGGGTGGTCGGCGGCGACCGCGTGCAGGGCGTCCACCTGGTCGTCGAGGGTGGCGCCGGCGAAGTCGAACGCGATGGCGCGCTCCCACCCCGGTCCCCGGCCCGGGGTGCCCCGGCCGTCCACGACGAGCACGGCGAAGCCCTGGTCGGCCAGCCACTGCGAGGTCAGGTAGGCGTTGCGGGCGGCGACGACGCGCTGGGCGTGCGGCCCGCCGTACGGGTCGAGCAGCACCGGCAGCTTCGTGCCCGGCACGTGGTCGCGCGGGAACAGCAGCGCGGCGCGCAGGTCGCGCTCGCCGGCGGTCAGCAGCGTGACGCGCGGGGTGAGGACGGGCCGCTCGGCGTGGTTGGCGATCCCGTGGCCGGTCGACGCGGTCACCTTCACGCCGAAGTGGTCCAGGCCCGACGAGGTCAGCAGCAGCACGCCGCCGCCGCGCACCGCGCCGTGCACGCCGTCCTCGGCGGACAGCCGCGTGGGACCGTTCCCGTCCACCAGGAACACGTGCGTCCGCGTCGGGTCGTCGGTGGAGGCGGTGACGAGCACGCCGTCCGCTCCCACGTCCAGCACGGAGCGCACCTGGAAGCCGTCCGGCGTCCACGGCCGGTCGCCGACGACCAGCCGGTTCGCGCCGTCCACCGGCAGCACGCGCAGCAGCTCGCCGTCCGGCGTCCAGCGCGGCGAGCCGGGCACCAGCTCCAGCCAGTGCGGGTCGACGTCGTCGGCCAGCACCTCGGTGGCGCCGGTGTCCGGGTCCACCGCGAGCACCCGCACGCGGCGCTGGTCGCGGGTCTGGACCTGCACCAGCGGCCGGCCGTGGGAGGACCACACCGCCGTGGTCAGGTACGGGAACGCCTCGCGGTCCCACTCGACGTCGACCCGCCCGTCGCGGTCCGCGCCGAGGACCGACAGCGTGACGGTGGCGTTGGGCGTGCCGGCCGCCGGGTAGGCGATTTCGGTGGCCGGGGTGGCGGGGTTGGCCGGGTCGGCGATGTACCAGCGGCGCACCGGGGCGTTGTCGACGCGGGCGGCCAGCACGCGCGCGCCGTCCGGGGAGAACCAGTAGCCGCGGTAGCGGTGCATCTCCTCGGCCGCGATGAACTCGGCCAGGCCCCAGGTGACCTCGTCGCCGTCCGGCGCGGCGGCGACCCGGTCCGCGCCGGTGCCCAGGTCCACGACGTGCAGCGCGCCGTCGGCGACGTACCCGACGCGGCGGCCGGTCGGGTCCAGGCGGGGGTCGACGACCGGGCCCGCGGCGGGCAGCTCGCGCACCGCGCCGGTGGCCAGCTCGACCACGAACAGCCGCCCGGACAGCGCGAACACCGCCTGCCGCACGTCCGCGTCCGTCGAGTAGCCCACGATGCCCGCGGCCTGCTCCCGGGTGCGCTCGCGGCGGGCCCGCTCCTCCGGCGACAGGTCCTCGGGGTCGGTCAGCAGGGTCGCCGGGTCGACCAGCAGCGCCTCGGTCCCGGTCGCCGTGTCGAACGCCCACAGGCCGTTCGCCCGGCCCGTCGCCGAGGCGGTGCGGAGGAAGTACGCGGTCGAGCCGTCGGGCGCGACGGTGAACGTCCGGGGTGCCCCGAGGGTGAACCGCTGGGTGCGCGCGTGCTGGCGCGGGAAGGAGGTCTCGTTGCCCACCCGGACACCCTATGTCCCCCGTGACCGCGGCCGGGTGCTGTCCGCAGTCCTGCGCCCCCTCGTACCTACGATCGAATGGTTCTCGGACCGGGGGCACCGACCCGCTCCTACAGTGGTCGTCGTGGACGACGCGCTGGTCGCGCAGAACCGGACGATCGTGCTGGTCGACGTGGAGGGCTTCGGCGACCGGCGGCGCACCAACCCGAGCCAGGTGGCGGTGCGCGCCGGGCTCTACTCCGCGCTGCGGCGGGCGTTCGCCGAGGCGGGTCTCCCGTGGGAGCTGTGCGACGTGGAGGACCGGGGCGACGGCGCGTTCGTCCTCGTGCCGCGGGACGTGCCGAAGTCCCTCGTCGCCGAGCGCCTGCCGGCGGCCCTGGCGCGCGCTCTCGTCGCGCACAACGCCGGCCGGCCCGCGCGCGAGCGGATCAGGCTGCGGCTCGCGCTGCACGCGGGCGAGGTGCACCGCGACGGGCACGGCTGCACGTCGGTCGCGGTGAACCACGCGTTCCGCCTGCTCGACGCCCGACCGCTCAAGGAGGCCCTGGCCGGCTCCCCCGGCGTGCTCGCCCTGATCACGTCGGACTGGTTCTACGAGGAGGTCGTGCGGCAGAGCGACGTGCTCGACGCCGCCACGTTCCGCCCGGTGCGGGTGGTGGTGAAGGAGACCGCCGCCGGGGCGTGGGTCGCGCTGCCCGACCACCCGTTCCCGCGGGCCGCGCCCGGGTCGCGGCGCACGCGGCGCCGGGGCGCGCTCGTCGCGGCGTGCGCGGTGCTGCTGTCGGTGCTGCCCGCCGCCGCCGACACCGCGGCCGACACCGCCGCCGCGCCGGCCGTCGAGGTTGTGGGCGTCGGGGAACCCGTCGCGGGGGCCGCCGAGCACCTGGCGCACCTGGTGAACTCGGCGAGCGGGAAGTGCTTGTCCCGCAACGGTCCCCTCAGCAACCCGGGCGACTCGGAACGGGTCGGGCAGCCCGTCTACCAGTGGTCGTGCGCCGGGTCGCACGACCTCGGGCACGTCGTCGTGCTCACCCCGGTCGGCGCGGCGGGCTGGCTGGTGCGCAGCAGCGCGCGGGCCGACCTGTGCCTGACCGCCGACGGCAGCCCCGGCGTGGAGCAGCGCTACCAGGTGTGCGACCCCGGCGACGACCGCGCGGTGTGGCGGCTGCGGCCGGTGCGCGGCAGGCCGGCGGGGCACGTCGTGGTCGAGAACGCCAACACCGGCGGGTGCCTGTCGCACCAGGGCGGCGACCCGGAGGTGCACGTCCAGGTGTTCCAGCGGGCGTGCCGTCCCCTGGCCGACGCGGACGTCGGGTGGTCGGTGGTCCCCTACGCGCTGCCCGGTCGGGTGGGGTGCGCCGCGGGTCCGGTGCACGGCCGGCTGGTCGACCACGAGACCGGCGCCCGGGCCGTCGACGTGTCGCTCACCCCCGTCGGCCCGTCCGCGCACGGGTGCGTCGTCACCGTCGGCGGACCGGGCGCGACGTGCCTGGGCGCGACCGGCGACCCGCGCCCGACCGACGCGGCGTGGGGGCCGTGCCACCGGGGACCCGGCGGGCGGTGGGTCGTGCGGCGGGCGGGCGAGGAGGGCGGCCGGACGTGGTCGTGGCTGCACCCGGCCGGCGACCTGAGCCGGTGCCTCACCGCGGTGGGCGACGCGGTGGCGGTGCGGCCGTGCGGCGGGGACTGGCTCCAGCAGTGGCACGTCGGCTAGTCGACCCACCCGGTGCGGCGGTCCTCGGCGACCCCTGTCTTGGCGCGGCTCCCGGCGCGGAGGTGAACCGACGCCGTGACGGGGCCGTAATCGTCGTTGGAGCGATTGACGGACCGAGGAGGAGTTGAGTGTGATCCGACGAAACCGCGTCGCCATCGCCGTAGCCGGTGGAATGGCGGCCGTGCTCGCACTGGTCATGTGGACGTCCAACACCACCGTGCTCCAGGGCACGAACGTCGCGCAGACCGAGCAGGTGGGCGTCGCGGCCCAGGGCGACTACGGCGACGTCCAGAAGCCCTTGGCCCCTCCGACCAGCGAGGAGTCCGCGCCCGCCGAGGAGGGACCCGCAGAGGAGGAGCCCGCCGCGGGCGCCCCGGAGGGTCAGGCCGCGCCCGCGCCGTCGGGTCCCCGGGTCAGCCTGGTGGGCAAGAGCGTGCCCAAGATGGGCGACGTCGTGCAGGACGGCGACGGCCGCACGCTGTACCGGTTCGACAAGGACACCGCGAAGCCCGCGAAGTCCAACTGCGAGGACCAGTGCGCGGTGACGTGGCCGCCGCTGCTGTCCAACGGCGACGCGCCCGCGTTGCAGGGCGTCGACCCGGCGCTCGTGTCGACGGTCGAGCGCGCCGACGGTTCGAAGCAGGTCACCCTCGACGGCTGGCCGCTCTACACCTACGCGAAGGACGAGGCCCCGGGCCAGTGGAAGGGCCAGGGCGTGGGCGGCACCTGGTTCGTGGTGCAGCCCAACGGGAAGCGCAACGTCGAGTGCCTCCCGCCGGGGGTGACCGCTCCCGGCGTGTGACCCGGAGGTCCACTGCGGAACGCCCTGATCCCCCGGCCCGGGGTTGGCCGGGGGATCAGGGCGTGGTGCAGCGGTCCTCAGAGGACGCGCGCGGCCTCGTCGAAGTCCAGGCGCGGGTTGCGGGGCCGGTAGCCGGACTCGTCGGCGTGGCCGATGTTGACGACCACCAGCGGCTGCTGCGCCGTGCCGGCCAGGAACTCCGCGCGCACGCCCTCGGCGTCGAACCCGCTCATCGGGCCCGCGGCGAGGCCGGCGGCGCGCACGCCCACGATGAAGTAGCCGACCTGGAGCAGGGCGTTGGTGCGGGCCATCCCGGCGCGGGCGGTGTCGTCGGCGAACGCCTGCCGGGCGTTGGGGAAGTGCGGGAACGTCTTCGCCATGTGCTCGGGGAAGTCGGCGTCGGCGCTCAGCACGGCCACCACGGGCGCGGTGCGCGTCTTCTCGCGGTTGCCCTCGGCCATGTGCGGGGCCAGGCGTTCCTTGGCCTCCTCCGAGCGCAGGAACAGCACCCGCAGCGGCTGGCTGTTCATCGCCGTCGGACCCCACTTGACCAGCTCGTGGACCTGGCGCAGCTGCTCGTCGGTCACCGGCTCGGCGGTGAACGCGTTGGCCGTGCGGGCCTCGCGGAACAGCAGGTCCTGGGCGTCGGCGGACAGCGCGAGGGAGTCGAGGGTCGCGGTCATGGGTCCTTCTTCCGGTTGTCCCGTGCGTCGTGCACACGGGACAACCGGTTGAAGGCTCAACTTATTTCAGGCGGTGGCCGCGCTCACAGGCTCGGGTAGAGCGGGTGCTTGGCCGCCAGCACCTCGACGCGCGACCGCAGGTCCGCCAGGTCGGGCGACGGCTGGAGCGCGGCGGCGATGATCTCGGCCACCTCGGCGAAGTCCGCCGCGCCGAAGCCGCGGGTGGCCAGCGCGGGCGTGCCGACGCGCAGGCCGGAGGTCACCATCGGCGGGCGCGGGTCGTTCGGCACCGCGTTGCGGTTGACCGTGATGCCCACCTCGTGCAGCCGGTCCTCGGCCTGCTTGCCGTCCAGCTCGGACGCCACCAGGTCGACCAGCACCAGGTGCACGTCGGTGCCGCCGGTGAGCACCTTCACGCCCGCCGCCGCCGCGTCGGGCCGCGACAGGCGCTCGGCGAGGATCTTCGCGCCCTCGACGGTGCGCCGCTGCCGGTCGGCGAACTCGGGCGACGCGGCGTGCTTGAACGCCACCGCCTTGCCCGCGATCACGTGCTCCAGCGGACCGCCCTGCTGACCGGGGAACACCGCCGAGTTGATCTTCTTGGCGAGGTCGGCCTCGTTGGTCAGGATCACGCCGCCGCGCGGGCCGCCGAGCGTCTTGTGCGTGGTCGTCGTCACGACGTGCGCGTGCGGCACCGGGCTCGGGTGCAGGCCCGCCGCCACCAGGCCGGCGAAGTGCGCCATGTCGACCATCAGGTACGCGCCCACCGAGTCGGCGATGCGGCGGAACTCGGCGAAGTCCAGCTGCCGCGGGTAGGCCGACCAGCCCGCCACGATCAGCTTCGGCTTCGCCTCCTGCGCCAGCCGCTCGACCTCGGCCATGTCGACCCGGCCGTCGGCCTCCGACACGTGGTAGGGCACGACGTTGTAGAGCTTGCCGGAGAAGTTGATCCGCATGCCGTGCGTCAGGTGCCCGCCGTGCGCCAGGTCCAGGCCCAGGATCGTGTCGCCCGGCTGGAGCAGGGCGAACATCGCGCACGCGTTGGCCTGCGCGCCCGAGTGCGGCTGCACGTTGGCGAAGCCCGCCCCGAACAGCCCCTTGACCCGCTCGATCGCCAGCCGCTCGATGACGTCGACGTTCTCGCAGCCGCCGTAGTAGCGCCGGCCGGGGTAGCCCTCGGCGTACTTGTTCGTCAGCACCGAGCCCTGCGCCTGGAGCACCGACACCGGCGTGAAGTTCTCCGAGGCGATCATCTCCAGCGTGCTCTGCTGCCGGTGCAGCTCGGCGGCGACGGCGTCCGCGACCTCCGGGTCGAACTCCGCGAGGGAGGTGTTGAAGTGCTCGGACATGGGATCTCTCTCCTAGTCAGCTCGGGCGGTCAGCTCGGGCGCTTGTAGAACGGCAGCGCGACGACCTCGACGGGCTCGCGCTTGCCGCGGACGTCGACGGACAGCTCGGTGCCGGGCTCGGCGTGCCCCTCGGCCACGTAGGCCATGGCCACCGAGTAGCCCAGGGTCGGCGACAGCGCGCCGCTGGTCACCTCGCCGATCGGGGTGCCCCCCGCGTCCAGCACGGGGTAGCCGTGCCGGGGGGCGCGGCGGGAGGTGGTCTTCAGGCCGACGAGGACCTGGCGCACGCCCTCGGCCGCGGTGGCGGCCAGGGCGTCGCGGCCGACGAAGTCGCCCGGCTTGTCGAGCTTCACCACGCGGCCCAGGTTGGCGTGGAACGGGGTGCGGTCCCGGCCCAGCTCGTTGCCGTACAGCGGCATCCCGGCCTCCAGGCGCAGGGTGTCGCGGCAGCCGAGCCCGGCGGGCCTGAGGTCGTGCTCCCGGCCGGCCTCCAGCAGCGCCCGCCACACGTGCGCGGCGTCGTCCGGGGCGGTGAACAGCTCGAAGCCGTCCTCGCCGGTGTAGCCGGTGCGGGCGAGCAGCACGGGCCTGCCCGCCACCTCGGTCGGGTAGGAGGCGTAGTACTTCACCCCGGCCAGGTCGGTCGGGGTGAGGCCGGCCAGGATCTCGGTGGACCGCGGCCCCTGCACGGCGAGCAGCGCGTAGTCGGTGGAGCGGTCCTCGACGGTGGTGTCGAAGCCCTTCGCCCGCTCGACCAGCGCCTCGAACACGACGGCCGCGTTGGACGCGTTGGCCACGACCAGGTACTCCTGGTCACCCGTGCGGTAGACGATCAGGTCGTCGACGACGCCGCCGTCGGCCTCGCAGATCATCGTGTACCGGGCGCGTCCCACGCCGATCGCCGACGCGTGGCCGACCAGGGCGTGGTCCAGCGCGGCGCCCGCACCCGGCCCGGTCAGCACGATCTCGCCCATGTGCGTCAGGTCGAACAGGCCCGCCGAGGTGCGCACCGCGCGGTGCTCGGCCAGCTCGCTGTCGTAGCGCAGCGGCATCCGCCAGCCCGCGAAGTCGGTGAACAGTGCGCCCAGGGCCTCGTGCTCGGCGTGCAGGGGCGTGCGTCGGCTTTCCATCAGGCGGGGTCCTCCCAGGGTGCGGGCATGCCGGTAGCGCCGACCGGTCGGGTCGGCGGGCACGGGTGAAGGGTGACACGGTCCATCGGAGACTCCTCGTCGAAGAAGCCTCCCCCTCTGTCATGAGCCTGAGAGCTTCGCCGCTGCCGGTGAGCGGCTTGCACCGTGGGCGAGGCGCACCGGGTGCGCCTGCTTTCCAGAGTTGCCTTCGTCGGGCGGTAGCTGTGCCTGAGAGATTCCGGGGAGGAGTTGCTCCTTCGGCGCCCCGACTGGTGGGGACTCTCCCGCGCGACATCGACGGCCGTGTTCAGTTGGTACCGCCAGACGCTAGATGTGCCTGGTGGCCGGGGTCAACCCGCCGCGTCACAGGGCTTTCTCGGCCCGGACGCTCTCCACGACCTTGCGCTCGGCGTAGAACGACACGAACGGGACGGTGCCGGCCAGCAGGACGAGCACCGTGGCCTTGATCGACCAGCGCGCCTTGAGGGCGAGGTCGACGGTGAGCACCAGGTAGATGGCGTAGAGGAAGCCGTGGACGGGGCCGACGACCCTCATCATGGTCTCGGTGCCGCCCGCGTACTTGGCGATCATGGCGACCACGAGCAGCAGCAGGCCGACGCCGACCACGTAAGCCATGAACCGGAACCTGGTCAACGCGCCGCTCATCGCCCTACCCTCACCTCACCGCTGGTCCCGCGCGTGGAGCTGGGCGAGCATGCGGTTGTAGGCCGCCAACTCGTCGTCCTCGTCGTCGCGCGCGGGTGTTCCGACGGGGTCAACGGTAACGACCGGCGCCGGCGGCTCGGCCACCGGCTCCCGGGTACCCCCGTCGGGGGTGACCTCGGTCTCCCCGGCGGTCCCCTCGGCCCGGCGCTGGGCGTCCAGCCTGCGGATGCGCCACACCATGAACGCCGGGAACAGGCCGAACAGGGGCCACTGGAACACGTAGCCGAGGTTCTGGAACGTGCCGCCCGCCTGGGAGAAGCGCTCCCACTGCCAGTAGGCGAGACCGCAGCACACGACCAGCGCGGCCACGCAGACAGCGGCGATGGCGACGCGCTTGGGGGTGATGAGGCCGTGCACACCTCAAGGGTACTTCGCGGGAGCTGAGAGCCCCCTCGGGCCGGGGCTCCCCACGCGGGAGCCCGCCCCTCACGGGCGTTGGGCCCCTCGACCTCAGGAGCCCGCCCGACTCTTCGTCGATCCGGACTAGGCGACGCCGTCCCGGCGTTGCCTCTGCAACCTGGCCACGCACCAGGCTGCCGCACTGCCCCGACGCAGGTGCTGGAGCACCGTCATCGGGCCGAGACGACGACCGAGGTCGGCGGGCGTGAGCCCGGCCGCCCGGTAGTCCAGAGCGCGCTGGTCCAACGGGCTGATGCCCGCGTCCCACCACAGCTCCGCCTCCGACAGGTCACCCACCAGCTGCCAGTAGCTGGCGGCGGCGGCGAGCAGGGGTTCGGGCACCTCGGGCGCCCTCTTCCGCATCGCCGCCACGTAGGCGGGGTCCGCGGACTCGACCCTCATCAGGCCGCGGTTCCCGCCGTTCGCCCGCTGCACCGGGATCCCCGGGGACGGCGGGGCTTCCGCGAGCCACGCGTCCTTGATCCGGTTCACCTCCTGCAGCTCGGCGTCGTCCGAGCGCTCAGCCGCCCACTGCCGCAGCAGCTCGTCGACTCCCGAGTCCTCGACCATTCTGCCTCCTCGTCGGTCGAAGATCAGCCAATGCAGCGCACCGTATTAGCGGGTACCGACAACCGCTAGACCCTGGTTTGCCAAAAACCCTGTTACCAGCGCGTTATAGCCCTCATTCCACCCGTACGGTGCAACGTCGAGGAGTCAAAGTCACCGTGGGTGACCGCATTGAGCGGAGCCGCGGCGGGGTGCGCTAGGCGAAGAGGCTGCGGACGAAGGTGATGATCGACTCGGCGCCCGACTGGAGCCAGCCGAGGGCGGTCTTCACCGCGTCGGCCGATTCGTTGGGCTGGGTGACGAGCAGGAACAGCACCAGCGCGACCGCCGCCAGCGTCACCACCTTCTTGACGTTCACTGATCGGTCTCCGTCCGTTCACGAGGCAGGGGCCGACGGACGCCGTGCCCGTCGCGTCACCCGACATGCTCCACCATTCACCCGGACGATGAACGCGCAACCCTCCGACGTCCCCCGACTGGGGGTAGCGGCGCCCACGCAACCACGCCTGGGCAGTGGCCACTGTCACCTGATCGGACTATCAAGGGGACCAGTGGTCCCGCCGATCACCTAGTTACGGGCACTCGCCCACCCCCCTGGCACGGACACCGAGGTCGAGCGACACCGTCACACCCGCACAGCACATCACCTGATTGCGCCGAAGCACGCACCGAGCGTGACAAAGGCCGATGTCGGCCGCCGGCAATTCCCAGCACCTCTTCCGGTGATTTCTCGCGTTCATTTTCCGGCCACCCGCGTGCGCGGGCCGAACGGCGCGTCGAACGCCCCGGAGAAGCGGGGTCATCCCCCTCAGGCGACCACGCCCGCCGCGCGCAGCGCCGCCACCTCGTCCTCGGCCAGGCCCAGCTCGGCCAGCACCTCGTCGGTGTGCTCGCCGCCCGCCGGCGGCGCGGTCGGCACGCCCGCCGGGGTCCGGTCGAACCGCGGCGCGGGCGCGGGCTGGGCCACCCCCGCGACCTCGACGAACGTGCCGCGCTCCGCGTTGTGCCCGTACCCCGGGGCCTCGCCGGGCGCGAGCACGGGGGCCAGGCACGCGTCCGTCCCCTCCGCCAGCGCCGCCCACTCGTCGCGCGGGCGGGTGGCGACGGCGGCGGCGATGCGGGAGCGCAGCTCCGGCCAGTTGGCCGGGTCGTGGCGGCTGGGCGCGTCCTCCAGCCCCAGCAGGGCGAGCAGCTCGGCGTAGAACTTCTCCTCCAGCGCGCCGACGCTCACGTACCGCCCGTCCGCGGCCTCGTACACGTCGTAGAACGGCGCCCCGCCGTCCAGCAGGTTCTCCCCCCGCCCGCCGGACCACGCGCCCGCCGACGACATGCCGTGCAGGAACGTCGTCAGCAGCGCCGCGCCGTCGACCATCGCCGCGTCCACGACCTGCCCGCGCCCCGACCGCTCCCGCTCGTAGAGCGCCGCCAGCAGGCCCAGCGCCAGCAGCAGCCCGCCGCCGCCGAAGTCGCCGACGAGGTTCAGCGGCACGGTCGGCGGCTGCCCGGGCCGGCCGATCGGCTCCAGCGCGCCGGCCACGGCGATGTAGTTGATGTCGTGCCCGGCGCGGTCGGCCAGCGGGCCGGACCGGCCCCAGCCGGTCATCCGCCCGTAGACGAGCCGGGGGTTGCGGGCCAGGCACTGCGCCGGCCCGATGCCCAGCCGCTCGGTGACGCCGGGCCGGAAGCCCTCGACCAGCACGTCGGACCCCGCGACGAGCCGCAGCACCAGCTCCGCGCCCTCGGGCCGCCGGACGTCCACGCCGATCGAGCGGCGACCGCGGCCGAGCGGGTCGCCGGGCACGGCGGGCGCGCCGGACACCCGGTCGACGCGCACCACGGACGCGCCCAGGTCGGCCAGCACCATGCAGCCGAACGGCGCGGGCGCGAGGCCGGCCAGCTCGACGACCTTCAGCCCTTCCAGGGGTCCCGGCATGTCAGAGCGACCTCGCGATGATTTCCTTCATGATCTCGTTCGTCCCGCCGTAGATCTTCTGCACGCGCGCGTCCGCCCACGCGCGCGCGATCGGGTACTCGGTCATGTAGCCGTAGCCGCCGAACAGCTGCACGCACTCGTCCACGACCCGGCACAGCCGCTCGGTCGACCACCACTTGGCCATGGCCGCGGTGGGCACGTCCAGCTCGCCCGCGAGGTGCGCCTGCACGCACTCGTCGACGAACGCCCTGGTCACGCGGGCCTCGGTGGCGCACTCGGCGAGCGTGAACCGGGTGTTCTGGAACTTGATCAGCTCCCGCCCGAACGCGGTGCGGTCCTTGACGTAGTCGAGGGTGAGGGCGACGGCGGCCTCGATGCCCGCGACGGAGGCGACCGCGATGATCAGCCGCTCCTGCGGGAGCTGCTGCATGAGCTGGATGAAGCCCTGCCCCTCGCCGGTGCCCAGCAGGTTGTCGGCGGGCACGCGGACGTCGTCGAAGAACAGCTCGGCGGTGTCCTGGCCCTTCATGCCGACTTTGTCGAGCACCCGGCCGCGGCGGAAGCCCGGCGCGTCGGCGGTCTCCACGACCAGCAGCGAGATGCCGGTGGCGCCCTGGGACGGGTCGGTCTTGGCGACCACGACGACCAGGTCGGCCTGCGCGCCGTTGGTGATGAACGTCTTGGAGCCGTTGATCACGTACTCGTCGCCGTGCCGCAGCGCCCGCGTCCTGATGTTCTGGAGGTCGGAGCCGCCGCCGGGCTCGGACATGGCGATGGCGCCCACGTACTCGCCGGAGGCCATCTTCGGCAGCCAGCGGCGCTTCTGCTCCTCGGTGCCGTAGGAGTTGAGGTAGTGCGCGACGATGCCGCTGTGCACGCTGTTGCCCCAGGCGCTGTCGCCGCACCGGGCCTGCTCCTCCAGCAGCACGGCCTCGTGCGCGAACGTGCCGCCGCCACCGCCGTGCTCCTCGGGGATGGACAGGCACAGCAGGCCGAGCTCCCCGGCCTTGCGCCAGAAGCCCCGGTCCACCTGCTTCTGCGCCGCCCAGCGCTCCTGGTGGGGGACGGCCTCCTTCTCGAAGAACGTCCGGGCCAGGTCGCGCAGCTGGTCCAGGTCCTCGTTCATCCATGCGGAACGGCGAGTCGGCATGTCGTCGACGGTCCCACCGACGGCGCGCCGGCACCATGACCGCCGGGTGCCGGCGTGGACGTCGATCGTGAGCGCAATTGTCAGGCGGGTGTGCGTGATCGACGTCGCGACCGCACCTCGCGGCCACCGGATGAGCTAATAAGTCACCTCGTGCGGTCATGGGCGCGGGGCGTGCCGCGCCTTACCGTGGGTGCATGAGCGAAGCCTTGATCTTCGACGCGGTGCGCACACCGCGTGGCAGGGGGAAGCGCGGGTCGCTGCACAGCGTGAAGCCGATCACCCTCGCCTCCGGGGTGCTCGACGCGCTGGCGCGGCGCAACGACCTGGACACCTCGGCCGTGGACGACGTGGTGTTCGGCGTCGTGTCGCCGGTCGGCGAGCAGGGCTCGGACATCGCCCGCACGGCCGTGCTGGCGGCGGGCTGGGACCTGCGGCCCGCGGGCGTGCAGCTCAACCGGTTCTGCGCGTCCGGCCTGGAGTCGGTCAACCTCGCCGCGGCCAAGGTGGCGTCCGGGTTCGAGGACCTGGTGGTGGCGGGCGGCGTCGAGTCGATGTCGCGGGTGCCGATGGGGTCCGACGGCGGCGCGTGGATGGCCGACCCGGAGACCAACACGGCGGTCAACTTCGTGCCGCAGGGCGTGAGCGCCGACCTGATCGCCACCCTGGAGGGCTTCAGCCGCGAGGACGTGGACGCCTACGCGCTGCGCTCGCAGCAGCGGGCGACGCTCGCGCGGGACAAGGGGTACTTCGACCGCTCGATCGTGGCGGTGGTCGACCAGAACGGGTCCGTGCTGCTGGACCACGACGAGGCGATCCGGCCGGAGACGACGCTGGAGGGGCTGGGCAGGCTCAAGCCGTCCTTCGCGTTCCACGGCGACCTGGGCTTCGACGCGGTGGCCATCGACCGCTACCCCACCGTCGAGCGCGTCCACCACGTGCACACGCCGGGCAACTCGTCGCAGATCGTGGACGGCGCGGCGGCCATGCTGATCGGCAACGCCCGGATCGGCGAGGAGCTGGGCCTCACGCCCCGCGCGCGGGTCGTCGCCACCGCCGTCGTCGGCTCGGAGCCCACGATCATGCTCACCGGCCCGGCCCCGGCGGCGCGCAAGGCGCTGGACAAGGCGCGGCTGGCCGTCGAGGACATCGACCTGTTCGAGATCAACGAGGCGTTCTCGTCGGTGGTGCTGAAGTTCCAGCGCGAACTCGACCTGCCCGACGACAAGGTCAACGTCAACGGCGGCGCCATCGCCCTGGGGCACCCGCTGGGCGCGACCGGCTGCATGATCCTGGGCACCCTGCTCGACGAGCTGGAGCGCCGGGACCTGCGCCGGGGCCTCGCCACGCTGTGCGTGGGCGGCGGCATGGGCATCGCGACGATCATCGAGAGGGTCTGATGGCCATCCACTTCGAGCGGGACGACGAGGGCGTCGTCACCCTCACCATGGACATGTCGGGCTCGGCGAACGTGATGAACGCCGAGTACCACGAGGCCATGGGCGAGGTGGTCGACCGGCTGGAGGCCGAGCGCGACGACATCACCGGCGTCGTGCTGACCTCGGCGAAGAAGACGTTCTTCGCGGGCGGCGACCTCAACCTGCTGATCAGGATCACCCCGGAGAACGCGGCCGGGGCGCTCGGGTTCCTGGAGGAGGTCAAGTCCCAGCTGCGGCGGCTGGAGCAGCTCGGCAAGCCGGTCGTCGCGGCGATCAACGGCTCCGCGCTCGGCGGCGGGTTCGAGATCGCGCTGGCGTGCCACCACCGGGTGCTGCTCGACGACGACCGGATCAGGGTCGGCCTGCCCGAGGTGACGCTGGGCCTGCTGCCCGGCGGCGGCGGCGTGACGCGGGTGGTGCGCCTGCTCGGCGTGCAGCCCGCGCTGCCGCTGCTGATGGAGGGCAAGCAGCTGCGGCCCGCGCGGGCGTTGCAGGCCGGTCTGGTGCACGAGCTGGCGTCGTCGCGCGAGGAGCTGGTCGCGAAGGCGCGGGCGTGGGTCAAGGCGAACCCCGCGCCCGTGCAGCCGTGGGACGAGCCCGGGTACACCGTGCCGGGCGTGCGGTTCGGCGACCCCGACCTGTACGGGCTGCTGGCCGCCGCGCCCGCCGTGCTGCGCAAGAAGACGCACGGCGCGTACCCGGCGCCGGAGAAGGTCCTCGCCGCGGCCGTCGAGGGCGCGCAGGTCGACTTCGACACGGCGCTGCGGGTGGAGGCGCGGTACTTCGTGGAGCTGGCCACCGGCCAGGTCGCGAAGAACATGATCAACACCTTCTGGTTCCAGCTCAACGAGATCAACGCGGGCGGGTCGCGGCCCGGCGGCGTCCCGAAGTCGGCGGTGTCGAAGGTCGGCGTGCTCGGCGCGGGCATGATGGGCGCGGGCATCGCCGAGGTCAGCGCCAAGGCGGGCATCGAGGTCGTGCTCAAGGACGTGACGCTGGAGGCCGCCCGGCGCGGCGCCGGCGACACCCCGGGCGTCACGCCGACCGACTCCGACGCCGACCTCGCGGGCTGCGACCTCGTGATCGAGGCGGTGTTCGAGAACCGCGAGCTGAAGAACGCGGTGCTGCCGGCGGCCGAGTCCCACGCCCTGCCGGACGCGGTGATCGCCTCGAACACCTCGACGCTGCCGATCACCGGCCTGGCGTCCGCCGTGTCCGACCCGACCCGGTTCATCGGCCTGCACTTCTTCTCGCCGGTGCCGAAGATGCGGCTGGTGGAGATCATCCGCGGCGAGCGCACGTCGGACGAGACGCTGGCGCGGGCGTTCGACTACGTGCTCCGGATCGGCAAGACGCCGATCGTGGTCAACGACAGCCGCGGGTTCTACACGTCGCGGACGTTCGGCACGTACGTCACCGAGGCCGTGTCGATGGTCGCCGAGGGCGTCGCGCCCGCGTTGATCGAGAACGTGGCCAAGCGGGCGGGCATGGCCGTCGGGCCGCTGGCGGTGTCCGACGAGGTGACGTTGACGCTCCAGCTCAAGATCCGCGACCAGGCGCTGGCCGACGACCCGTCCGCGGCGGGCGCCCTGGGCGACAGCCCGGCGTTCGCGGTGCTGGAGGAGCTGGTCGCCGAGGGCCGCACCGGCAAGTCGGGCGGGGCCGGGTTCTACGAGTACCCGGAGGGCGGGCGCAAGTTCCTCTGGCCGGGCCTGTCGCGCTACGCCAGGGCCGACGCGGGCGTGACGGAGAAGGACGTCGAGGACCGCCTGCTGTTCGTCCAGTCGCTGGAGACGCTGCGGTGCCTGGACGAGGGCGTGCTGACCTCCGTCGGCGACGCGAACGTGGGCAGCGTGTTCGGGTTCGGCTTCGCGCCGTGGAGCGGCGGCACCGTGCAGTTCGTCAACGCGTACGGGCTGACGAGCTTCGTGGAGCGCGCGGACTACCTGGCCGACACCTACGGCGAGCGCTTCCGCCCGCCCGCGTCCCTCCGCGACCGCGCCGCCGCCAACACCCCCTTCTGACCGAGAGTCCAACCTCCAGACCCCGAGAGTCCAACGCCCGGGCCCCGAGAGTCCAACCTCCAGGCCCTCTGAGTTCTCCGTTCCGCATACCGACCGGTCGGCTCGAACGCAGAACTCAGGGGTCCTGAGCGTTGGACTCTCGGGTCGCGAGCGTTGGACTCTCGGGGTCTGAGCGTTGGACTCTCGGGTTAGGCGGTGGCTCGGGGGCGGTTGGGCAGGGCGGTGGTCACGTCGGCCCGGGTGGTCGTGCCGTTCACCGTCACGGCGATCGTCAGGTGGGCGGGGCGGATCGCGGTGAGGGTGCCCGCGGCCGGGTCCAGGTGGGCGTCGTGCCAGGGGCGGAGGTCGGCGGGCGGGCCGACGTGCAGGTTCGGCGAGCCCGACCAGTCCGCGGACACCGGGTGGGCCACCGGGACCGCGCGGGAGCCCTGGGTGACGGTGGCGGCGACCCGGACCGGAGCCCCCACGCGGACGGTGGGCGGCGCGTCCAGGGCCAGCGCGTCCACGTGCGGGCGGACCTCGGCGGCGATCCAGTCGTCGCCGGGACGGGGCGCGCCCACGCCGAGCAGGGTCCAGCCGGTGAACCCGCCCCGGCCCGCGTCACCGGCGGGGGCCTTGCCCGAGTTGCCGTTCACCAGGTACGGCACGCCGTCCACCCGCGAGGCGTGGAACAGGCCGACGTGCGCGCCGACGAACGCCACGCCCTTGCCGGTGGTGCGCCGGAAGTCCGCCAACCAGTCCTCCACCAGGTCGGCCTCCAGCCGGTCGGACAGCTGGCTGCCCTTGGTGGGCGTGGGGTCGCGCGGCGGGTGGTGGTGCACCACGACGACCGAGTCCACCCCCGAGTGGTCGCGCAACGCCTCGCGCAGCCGCACCACCTGGTCGAACCCGCCGCCGCGCAGGGTGCCGGAGGAGGAGTCGAGCAGCACGAACCGCGTGCCCCGGTGGTCGAACACCCGGTGGGTCGCGCCGAACTCGCGGCGGAAGTTGTCGATCGTGCCCGGTCCCATGACCTCGTGGTTGCCCGGCGCGTAGTACCAGGGCAGCTCGTCGCCCAGCTCCTCGGTGAGCACGCGCCGCGCCAGCGCCAGGTCCTCCGGCGACGCCTCGTCCACGAAGTCGCCCGCGATCACCAGGAAGTCCGGCCGCTGCGCCTTGACCTCGCGCAGCGTGCGCCGGGCCGCGCGCACCAGGGCGCTGTCCGGGTCGCGCGCCACGAACTGCGCGTCGGACAGCACGGCGAACCGCCACGGCCGGTCGGCGACCGTGCCGTCCCGCACCACGAGCCGGTCCTCCACCGGCTCCACGACGGGCAGCTCCACGTCCGGGGGCACCTTGGCCACGATGTCGTCCACCAGCACCTCCCCCGCGTACTGGCGGTCGGCCGCGGTCTCGATCGTGTAGAACCTGTTCACCCGGAGGGGGAACGCGAGCGCGGTGGGCACCGCCACCTCCAGGTACCGCCACCCCCGCCAGGTGATGTACGGGCCGTACAGCGACCGGCTCTGGCCCGACGCGTCGGTGACCGTGAAGGCCGTCCACTCGCCGCGGCCGTGGCCGTAGACCCACGCGCCGAGCGCGAGCGGCTGGCCGGGCACCTCGATCGGCGCGGGCGGGACGGCGTACGCCGTGCGCGTGCCGGTGGACTGCGCGAAGTCGTAGGTCATCCGCAGGCCGGGACCGGTGCGGCCGGCGGCGGGCGCGACCGAGCCGGAGCCGCGGGCCGACCCGAACGTCCAGGACGCGGCGTCGTCGAACCCGGCGACCAGCCGCTCCTCCAGGCCGACGGTGACCGGCACGCGGACCTCGTGACCGCCGGCGCGGGCCACGACGGTCGTGGCGCCGGGGGCCAGGGCGGTGACCGCGAGCCGACCGCCCACCGGTTCGACCCGGAGCAGCGCGGGGTCGTACTCCAGGGCCAGGTCGGCGGGGTCGACCGGCGCGGTGAACCCGTCGTCGTCCCGGCCGAGCACGCCGACCTCGCCGCTGCCGCCCACCTCGGGCAGGCTCAGCCGCGCGGTCGTCGCGAACAGGCCGGCCAGCGGTCCCAGCACGGTCAGCTCGACCTCGCCGGCCACGCCACCGCGCCACGCCACCGCGGTGGTCGTGCCGGGCCGCAGGGCGTGGAACACGCCGTCGTCGCCCACCCGGCCCACGTCGGCCCGCGTCGCGCGCCACCCGTGCCGCTCGTCGCGCGCCGGGCCGTACGTCTCGTCGTACCCCTCGGCGACCAGCTGCCTGGTCAGGCCGGGGAAGACGCGGTCGGGACGGCCGCCGGGCACGGTCCCGTCGCCGGGCGCGTCGCGCGGGTCGACCGCGGTGGCCACCCGGAACCCGGTCAGCTCGCCGCTGCCCCCCGGCGCGTACAGGGCCAGCCCGTTGGGCACGGCCCGCTCGCCGCCCTCGGACGGGGTGTTCTCCACGGTCACCGACTCGGCGCCGGGCTCGCGGGCCACCAGGGTCGACGAGCCGCCGCCGTCGAGGTTGAGCGCGTTGTGCGCGCCCATCTCCTTGAGGACCGAGGCGACGTCCTTGAGGTTCAGGCCCGACAGGTACGGCGACACGCGGCCGTCCACGGTGAGCAGGAACATCCGCTCGCCGGTGGCGTCGAAGCCGACCGCGGTGCGCGGGTGCAGCGGGTCGTCGGGCGCGACCACCTCGCCGTCCCGCAGGAGCAGCTGGTTGCCGCCGATCGCGGCGCGCAGCGCGGCCCCGTCACCGGTCCTGGCGGTGTGCTCGACGGCGATCCGCTCGCCCACGACCAGGGTCCTCAGCGCGTCCGCGCCCGTCTCGCGGCCGACCAGGACGACACCGTCGGCGGGGACCGGGTCGGTGCCCGCGCGGTCGCGCACCTCGGTCACGGCGCCGTCGCGCACGACGACCTCGGCCACCCGGGTCGCGCCCCGCACGACCCGCGCGCGGCTGAAGGAGCCCCACATCGGGTCGAACACGCCGATGCCGCCGTTCTCCACGATCGGGTTGTTGAGCTGGTCCAGGCGCAGGGACGTGCCGTCCGCGCGGGTGACGCGGCCGTCGAAGAACACCTCCATCACGCGGCCGACGCCCGCCGCGTCCACGCCGGCGGCGCGGCGGTGGGTGGCGGTGGGCGACTTGACCGTGCGACCGCCCTGGACGCCGGGGCCCCGCGGGGCGTCGGAGTTGCCGATGTCGAAGAAGTCGCCGTTGACGGCGGCGACCGCGCGGGTGCGGTCGGCCTGCGCGGACAGCGGTTCGGTGGCCGAGACGGCGCCGGGGTGCAGGTAGTCGACGCGGGTGCCGGCGTTCAGGTCGACGGTCAGCGCGTCGCCGCGCACCCAGCCGCCCGCGTCGCCGGGTTCGTACCAGTCGAAGGAGTCCAGGGTGACGCCCGGCGCGACCGGGCGGGTGGAGCGGGCGGTCTCGACCCGGCGGGCCGGGTCGACGGCCGCGGCCCGGCTGACCGGCGGTTCGAGCAGGTCCGGCGCGGACTCCGCCCGGGCCGCCGGCACCGCGGGCGCGGGCGGTTCGGCGTGGGCCGGCGGGGGCAGGACGAGGGTCGCGGCCAGCGCGGCGGCGACGAGGGCTCCGGGACGTGGGGGCACGGGCACTCCCGCTGGGTGTGGTGGCGAGTTTTCGCAGTGCCAGTGCACCGCGTTGGAGATTTCCGGTCCACGGCCGTTCGGGCGAAGTTCCGCCGGGGCGGTCACCCGCCGGGACCGCCGCGGTAGGTGCCGGGGCTGGTGCCGGTCCAGCGCTTGAACGCCCGGTGGAAGGCGCTCGCCTCGGAGAAGCCGAGCCGCAGCGCCAGCTCCTCCACCGACTCGCCGCCCCGCACGAGGCTCGCCACCGCCTGGTCGCGCAGCAGCTGCTCGCGCACCTCGCGGAACGACGTGCCCTCGGCCGCCAGCCTGCGGCGCAGCGTGGGCGCGCTCACGCCGAGCCGCGCGGCCACGTTGTCCAGGCCCACCACGCCGCCGCCGAGCACCCGCCGGACCTGGCTGGACGCGTCCGCGCCGTAGTCGCGCCGGGACAGCAGCTCGGCGGGTGAGGTGCGCAGGAACCGCCGCAGCGCGGCCTCGTCCTGCACCACCGGCATCCGCAGGAACCGGGTGTCGAAGGTGAGCATGGTCGTGGGCGCGCCGAACCGCAGCGGCGCGCCGAAGATCAGGTGGTACTCCGCGCCGTGCGGCGGTTCCGGGTACGCCAGGTCGACGCCGCGCAGCGGGATGCGCCGCCCGACCAGCCACGACGAGAAGCGGTGCCACAGCACCAGCAGCGACTCGACCAGGAACCGGTCCGGGTCGTCCACGCCGTCCGCGGCGAGGGTGAACGCGGCGGCGCCGTCGTGCTCGCCCAGCGACATCACCGGCCGCACGTCGAACAGCCCGTAGAACGCGAGCCCGCGCCGCAGCGCGTCCTCCAGCGACGGGCAGTGCACCGCGAGCAGGCACATCGTGGCGAACGTGCCGCGCTTGCTCGGCTGCGGCGCCAGGCCCAGGAACTCGTCGCCCAGCACGTCCCACAGGGTCTGCACCAGCCTGGCGTACTGCGCGGGCGTGACCCTGGCGCGCTCGTCGCCCAGCAGCGCCTCGCCGATCCCGGCGGGCCCGAGGAACTCGGCGGGGTCGTGGCCCCGGCGCACGGCCCCGCGCAGCGCGGCGGTCACGTAGTGGATGGCGATGGTCCTGGTGAGCATCACGCCCAGTGTGCAGCACACCCGGCGGGCGTCACGCGCGGTGCGCGTCGGGCGGCGCGTCCCGCGACGGGGAACGCGGGGGAAACCGTGAGCGGCGGCGCGGCTCGGGGAGAGAAGTGCCGCGCCGCCGCCAACGGGTGGCCCACCCCAGTGAGCCGGCTCCTCGTCGATGGGGCATCCGCCCGCCCACCAACGAGGGACGTTGTGGTGCTCACCACTCTATGTGGTCTAGACCAGATACGTCAATACTGCGAAAAGCGCAGGAGTGGCGTGACCGCGGGACATTTGTTTCACCGGGATGTCACGTTCGTTCCAGGGGTGCTACGGCGAACCCCGCGGAAAACCTCTCGCACCAGATCACGACGCTGCGCACGGCGTCCAAGGACGTTCCGGCGGGCACTTCGTAGACCTGGTTGCCCCGGTTCGCCTTCAACTTCCCCAGGTTCGTGAAACCGGAGCCGAACGCGGACTCCGGCGAGTCCGACGACTTGTCCGACAGGTACACGTACAGGTCCGGGCCGTCGCTGGTGTCCAGCGCCTCGAACTGCACGGCGTGCCCGCCGCCCGGCAGCCGGACCAGCGTCGCGCTGCCCGTCGTGGCGTGCTCCAGCGAGCGGAACGGGCCGGAGGCCAGCGCGACCGGCCCCGGTGGAGGGGTGGTGGTGGTCGGCGCGTCCGACGTGGTCGGCAGGGACGTGCCCGGAGCGGACGGAGTGGACGAACCGGACGTGCCGGACGTGCCGGGCAGCAGGAGGGCCTCGTCGGTGGTCCGGTCCGTCCACAACCGCCACGGCTGGAACAGCAGCAGCCCCACCACGAGGGCCACCACCACGACCCCGGCCACCCCGACCACGACCACGCGCTTGGACATCGTCCGCCTTTCCCCGGTTCTCCTCCGGGCAACCCCGGCCTTCCCGGACAACTCTGGCGAACCGGACGGCCCGGTGGGCCGGGAATCGCCTTACGAAGTTCTGACGTCGGGCCGGCGGCCGTTGTCGGGGTCACCGGGTGGGTGAGCGGGCGGGGTTGGCGGTGATGCGCCGACGCGGCACGGGGAGCGTGGACGTGCGGCGACCGACCGTGGACCGGCTTCCCGGCGGTGTGACACCCGACCGGGCGCACCGCCCCTGAAGGCGACTCTTCCCCACACTCCCGGTGAGCGGTTTTCCGGCGTGCGCGGGGTCGCGGGGCGCGGGTGGGCGGAGGACCGTCACCACCGGGCACCCCCGCTCGTTGTCCGCAGCGGTGCGGGAACCGCGACGGCCGGGACCGCCCCGCCGGGCGGTACTGTTCAGCCGCTCACCGTGTGCGGCGCGGGTGCGTTCTCGCGAGTGCGTTCTTGAGGAGGACTGCGGTGCGGGTGCTGTGGGCGACGTGCGGCCTGGCCGTGGCGGCGTCGGCGCTGACGGGTGTCCTCCTCGGGTTGTACATCGACGGGGTGAACGGCGGCGCGGACGCCGACACCCCCGCCTCGACCTGGACCACCGGTCGCCCTACGACGACCACGTCGTCGACGCCGAGTTCGGCGACCACGGACGCGGTGACCGCGCCGTCCGGTTCGACCACCACCACGACGACCGCGGTCACGACCACGCGGACCACCACCCAGCCGCCCGCCGCGCCGCCGCCACCGCCGGAGACCACCGAGGCGCCGCCGCCGGTGACCACGACGACGCGGACGCGCAGCACCGAGTGGCCGTGCAGCCCGCTCAACCCGCTGCCGCCGCCCTCCTGCCGGGACTGACCCGCGCGGGGCCGGCCACCGGCGTCGCCGGGAGCGTCAACGGGCCCGAAACGCCCGCGTCCCCCATCGGCAACCTCGCCGCACCAGCCTGGGTGCATGGAGCCCACACCGAAGACCTGGCGGCTGCGCGTCGAGCTCGACGACAGCCCCGGCGCGCTGGCCCGGATCACCATCAGGCTGGCCGACCGGGACTGCAACGTGCTGGCCCTGTCCGTGATCCCGGTGCCCGGTGGGGTGCTCGACGAACTGGTCGTGCGGGCCGCGCCGGGCCTGCTGCCCGCCGACCTGGTGGCGGCCGTGCGCGCCGAGGGCGGCCGGTGCGTCGGCATCACCCGGGCGGACGTGCGCGACCTGGTGGACGCGCCCACGGCGGCCCTGCGCGCGGCCGGGCGGGCGCTGCGCGACCCCGGCACGGTGTGCGACGCGCTGCGCGCCGTGCTCGCGGCCGACTCCGTGGCGGTGCTGCCCGACAGCGCGGGCGAGGACCTCGACGAGAACCACGCGCGGCTGGTGACCAGGGACGGCGCGGTCGTCGTCGCCCGGCGCGGCTGGTCGCCGTTCACGCAGGTGGAGCTGGCGCGGGCGCGGGCGCTGCTGGACCTGCTGTCCTCGGACGGCGTGGTCGCGCCGCAGCCGAGCGCGCTCGTCACCGACGACGGCATGGCCGTCGTGCTGCGGCCCGGCCGCACGGGGGACGAGGACGCGGTGGCCGCGCTGCACACCCGCTGCTCGATGGGCACCCTGTTCAACCGGTACCACTCGGGGATGCGGACGGTGCCGAGGCGCTGGCTGCACCGGCTGCTCAGCCCGCCGCGCGGCACCACCGTCGTCGCCCAGTGCGCCGACCGGGTGATCGCGATGGGCCAGCTGATCCCCATGTCCACTCCGGACAGTGCCGAGGTGTCGCTGCTGGTGGAGGACGCCTGGCAGGGGCGCGGCGTGGGGACGGCGCTGCTCGGCGCGCTGGCCCGTGCCGCGCGTGCCGGCGGGTACGCCGAGCTGGTGGGCTGGTGCCTGCCCGCGGAGACCGGGCTGGCGCGCACGGCGGCCCGCGCGGAGCTGGTGGCGTCGGTCCGCCGGGAGGACGGCCTGAGCCGGGTGTCGATCTCCACGAGCGGGTCGGGAACCGCCCGTCCGGGCCTTCCTGAGAGCGCTTCCCAAGAGATCGCGTCGGGCTAAGCTGGTCCTCGTACGGCGATCGTCGAGGAGTGGTGCTCGTGTCCGTCCAATCGCACAGCGCCCGGCCCACGCTGGAGGACGTAGCGGCGAAGGCTGGCGTTTCCCGTGCGACGGCGTCGCGGGTGCTCAACGCCTCGCCCCGGGTCAGCCCGGAGGCGCACGAGGCGGTCACCGCGGCCGTGGTGGAGCTGGGCTACCAGCCCAACCACGCCGCGCGCGCCCTCGTGACCCGGCGGACCGGCGCGGTGGCCGTGGTGTTCTCCGAGCCGGAGCCCAAGATCTTCGACGACCCGCACTTCGCGTGGCTGATCCGCTCCGCGGCCCGCGCGCTGGCCGACGCCGACGTGCAGATGGTGCTGATGCTCGTGCACTCGCCGCAGGACCAGCTGCGCGCCGAGCGGTTCCTGGCGGGCGGGCACGTGGACGGCGCGCTCATGTTCGCCCCGCACAAGGGCGACCACATCCTCACCGCGGCCCGCAAGCTGCCGCTGCCGGTCGTGCACGCCGGGCGGCCGTGGGGCTCGCTGCGCGGGCTGCACCTGGTCGACCACGACAACGAGGGCGGCGGCCTGCTCGCCACCGAGCACCTGCTCGCGTCGGGTCGCCGGAAGGTCGTGTCGGTGACCGGGCCGCTGGACGAGCACTCGGCGATGGACCGGCTCGCGGGCTGGCGGCTCGCGGTCGGCGCCGACGACGGGACCACGGCGCTGATGACCGAGGACGGCGGCTTCTCCCGCGAGGGCGGCAAGCGCGCGATGGAGGCCCTGCTGGCCCGCGTGCCCGACCTCGACGCCGCGTTCATCGCCTCCGACCACATGGCGGCGGGCGCGCTGGACGCGCTGCGCGAGGCGGGCAGGCGCGTGCCGGAGGACGTGGCGGTCGTCGGCTTCGACGACCACCCGATGATCGCGCCGCACACCTCGCCCCCGCTGACCAGCGTGCGCCAGGACACGACCGCCCAGGTGCGGCACATGGTGGGCCACCTGCTGCGCCTGCTGCGCGGGGAGCCGGTCAAGGCGCGGCGCGAGGTCCTGCCCACCACCCTGGTCAAACGCGCGTCCGCGCCGTAGGCCGGTTCGGCGGCCCGAGCGGCGCGGCGGGTCGGGCCGTCCCCCTCGGACGACCCGACCCGGTGCCTCACGCCACGTCGTACCCGGTCGCCGGCACGGCGTTCGCGCCCACCACGCGGGCCAGGGTGTGGCCGCTGCGCTTCACCGTGCGGGTCTGCGTGGCGTAGTCCACGTGCACGATGCCGAACCTCTGGCTGTACCCCGCGGCCCACTCGAAGTTGTCCAGCAGCGACCACGCGAAGTAGCCGCGCACGTCCACGCCCGCCTGCACGGCCCGGTGCACGGCGCGCAGGTGGTCGACCAGGTAGCGGGTGCGCTCGACGTCGTCCACCTCGCCGTCCACGACCTCGTCGGGGAACGCGGAGCCGTTCTCGGTGATCACCAGGGGCACCGCCACGTCCCGCCCCAGGCGTTCCAGCAGGGCGGTGAACGACCCGGCGTCCACCTCCCAGCCGAAGCCGGTGACCTCGCCGCGCGCCGGCCGGACCTCGACGCCGCGCAGGCCGGGGTGCGGGCCGCCGGTGACGACGAGGGGGTCCTCGGCCACCGCGACGCGGGTGGGGCTGTAGTAGTTCACGCCCATCCAGTCGATCGGCGCCGCGATCACCTCCAGGTCGCCCTCCCGCACCACCGCGGACCAGTCGCCCAGCCACGCGGTGTCGGCCAGCACGTCCTCCGGGTAGCCGCGACCGGCCAGCGGGTCGAGGAACAGCCGGTTCTGGAGGCCGTCGACCTTGCGCGCCGCCTCGGGGTCGGAGTCCGGCGACACCGAGCAGAAGTTCAGCACGATGGACAGCCGGTGGTCGGCCGGTGCCTGCGCGCGCATCGCCTCGATCGCCAGGCCGTGCCCGAGCAGCAGGTGGTGCGCGGCCTCCAGCGCCCCCTTCGGGTCGACCACGCCGGGCGCGTGCACGCCGTTGGCGTACCCGAGGAACGCCGAGCACCACGGCTCGTTGAGCGTCGTCCACAGCTGCACCCGGTCGGCCAGGTGCTCGTGCACGAACGCCGCGTAGTCGGCGAAGCGGAACGCCGTGTCGCGCGACCGCCACCCGCCCCGGTCCTCCAGCCCCTGCGGGAGGTCCCAGTGGTAGAGCGTCGCGACCGGCCGCACGCCCCGGCCGAGCAGCTCGTCCACCAGGCGGTCGTAGAAGTCGAGCCCCCTCGGCTCGACGCGGCCGGTCCCGGTGGGCTGCACGCGCGGCCACGCGACGGAGAACCGGTAGGCGCCCAGGCCGAGGCCGGCCACCAGGTCCACGTCGGAGGCGTAGCGCCGGTAGTGGTCGCACGCCGGGTCGCCCGTGTCGCCGCCGAGCACCGCGCCCGGCCGCGTCGCGAACGTGTCCCAGATGGACGGTCCGCGCCCGTCGGCGGTGGTCGACCCCTCGATCTGGAACGCCGCCGTCGCCGCTCCCCACAGGAAGTCCGGCGGGAAGCGCAACAGGTCCACCTCGGTGGCCGGATCGGTCGTCGTCATTCGAGTCCTCACCCCTTGACCGCGCCCTGCATGATCCCGCCGACGATCTGCCGCGCCAGCAGGAGGAAGATCGCCACGACCGGCAGCACCGCGAGCGACGCGCCGGCGAGCATCAGCGAGTAGTCCGTGTAGTAGCCGCTGGCCAGCGTCGACAGCGCCACCTGCACGGTGGGGCTGTCGTTCGGGTCCAGCACGATCAACGGCCAGAAGAAGTCGTTCCAGGCCGTCATGAACGTGAACATGCCCATCACCGCCGCCTGCGGGCGCACCGCCGGGAACGCGACGTGCCAGAACGTCCGCAGCACCGAGCAGCCGTCCACCCGGGCGGCCTCGACCAGCTCGAACGGCACGGACTCCTCGCACGCCTGCCGCATCCAGAACACCGAGAACGCGCCGATCAGCGCGGGCACGACCACCGCCTGGAGCGTGCCGTACCAGTCGAGGTCCGACATCAGCATGTAGAGCGGGATCACGCCGAGCTGCGTGGGCACCATCGACGTGCCGACGACGACCAGGAACAGCGCGTTGCCGCCCCGGAACCGCAGCCGGGCGAACGCGAAGCCCGCGAGCGTGCCGAGCACGACGTTGCTGATCGCCACCGTGCCCGCGACCAGCAGCGAGTTCTGCATGGCGAGCCAGAAGTCGACGGTGTCGAACACGCGGGTCAGGTTCTCGACCAGGTTGCCGCCCGGCACGAGCGACGGCACCGCGTCGCCGAGCGCCGAGTTGTCCTTGCTCGCGATGAGGAACGAGTAGTAGAGCGGGAAGATCGACGCCAGCAGCACCACGACCAGCACCGCGTGCACGAGCGGACCGGCCTTGGTGACCGAGGAGCGCGTGCCCCCTGGAGAGCGCACGGCCCTCACCCCTTCGACGCGATGCGCCGCGCCACCGCGAAGTTGACCAGCGCCACCACGAGGACCAGCAGGAACAGCACCCACGCGATGGCGGACGAGTAGCCCGCGTCGAACAACCGGAAACCCTTCTCGTACAGGTACATCACCAGGGTCTGGAACTGCCGGTCGTCGCCGCCGGTGCCGGTGGCCGTGCCGCCCGGGTCGAACAGCTGCGGCTCGACGAACAGCTGCATCCCGCCGATGGTGGACACGACGACGGTGAACAGGACGGTCGGCCGGATGCTGGGCAGGGTGATCGACCAGAACACCCGCCACCTCGACGCGCCGTCGAGCATCGCCGACTCGTACATGTCCTTGGGCACCGACTGCATGGCGGCCAGGTAGATCAGCGCGTTGTAGCCGACCCACCGCCACGTCACCATCGAGCTGATGGCCAGGTGCGAGGCCCACGTCTCCGCGCGCCAGTCCACCGGGTCGACGCCGACCAGGCCGAGGAGCGAGTTGACGATGCCGAAGTCGCGTCCGTAGAGCTGGGCGAACACCAGCGCCACGGCGGCGACCGAGATGACGTTGGGCAGCAGCACGCCGGCCCGCCAGAACGCCCGGCCGCGCAGCCCGCGGTCGAGCAGGGTGGCCAGGCCGAGGGCGAGGAACAGCTGGGGCACGGTCGAGAGCGCGAACAGGCTGAGCGTGTTGCCCAGGGCGTTCCAGAAGTTCTCGTCCGAGAGCAGCTCGGTGTAGTTGGCGAGGCCGGTGAAGCCCTGGTCGCCGTCGATGAGCTGCCAGTCGTGCAGGGACACCCACGCGGTGTGCAGCAGCGGGTAGAGGCCGAAGACGCCGAACACCGCGAAGAACGGCGCGACGACCAGGTACGGCGTGTACCTGCCGTCCCACCGGGTGAGCCGGTCCCGCCACGACAGGGGCGCGGGCGGCGGGACGGGTGTCGTGCCCCGTCCCACCGCCGTCCGTTCGGGCGCGACCATCACTTGGCGGACGCTTCCTTCGCCTCGCCCACGGCCTGCTCGAACGCCTCGGTGGCCGACTGCTTGCCGGTCTCGACGCGGGACAGGGCGTTGTTGAACACCGGCGTGACCACGGAGTCCTTCGTGCCCCGGTAGGTGGGCTTGAGGCCCTCGGCGGAGTCGCCGAAGATCCGGCCGACCGGCGCGGAGTTGAAGTACTCGTTCGTGGTCGCGGTGACCTCGGGGTCCTGGTACGCGGTGGGCTGGCTGGGCAGGTTGCCGGTCTCCTTGAAGATCCGCTTCTGCTGCGCGGGCGCGGTCAGCCACTTGGCCAGCTCGGCGGCCTCCTGCACGTGCTCGCCCTGCTTGGGCACGGCCAGGAACGAGCCGCCCCAGTTGCCGCCGCCACCGGGCGCGGCGGCGACGTCCCACTTGCCCGCGGCCTCGTCGCCGGCACCGGCCTTGATCAGCGCGAGCGCCCACGCCGGGCACGTGGTGGTGGCGAAGGACGCCTGCTTGAGGCCGACGTTCCAGTCCTGGCTGAACGGGGCCAGCGCGGCGGTCTGCTTCTTCTCGCCGAGGCTCGCGGCGAGGGTGAACGCCTTCTCGACCTTGTCGTTGGAGTCGGCGACGTAGCTGTCGTCGGCCTTGGCGAAGTAGCCCTCCTCGGTCTGGTCGAGGATGGCCTTGTAGACGTTCTGGGCGGCGTCGACGAACTTCTTGTCCGGCGTCCTGGCGGTGAAGGTGTCGGCGACCGCCAGGTACTCCTCCCAGGTCGGCCAGAGCTTGCCGACCTCCTCGCGGTCGACGGGCAGCCCGGCGGCCTCGAACAGGTCGCGGCGGTAGCACAGGGCGAGGCTGCCCATGTCGGTGCCGAGGCCCAGGACGAACTTCCCGTCGTCGGCGGTGCCCTGGTTCCACTTCCAGGCCGCCCACTGGTCCTTCAGCTCCAGCGCGCCGTGGTCGGCGAGGTTGACGAACTTGTCCTTGGACTGGCGGAACTGCGCGATGGCGCCCTCTTCGATCGCCACGACGTCCGCCGCGCCCCGGCCGCCCGCGAGCTGGGTGGCGAGCTGCGTGTGGTGCTGCTCCATCTTGACCGTGCGCTGCTCGATCTCGATGCCCGGGTGCGACGCCTCGTACTCCTCGATCAGGGTGGTGAACCCGAAGTCGGAGAAGATGCCGATCGACAGCTTCACCGTGCCGTCGCCCGCGTCACCTCCCCCGCCGCCGCAGGCCGCCACCAGCGTGGCGGTCAGGGCGACCGCGGTGATCGCCGTCGTCCGGCCGACCGAAGTCCTGCTCATCCGTCCTCCTCGACGCACGCGCCGGGAACCGTGCCCGGCTTCGTGAGAGCGCTCTCATGAGAGCGCTCTCACCCTGTGACCCGAGGCACGGCACGTCAAGGAGTACCGGGATTCCCGACACCGTTCCGTAACTTTCTGAAGCGCTCTCGTAACAGAAAGCAACATTTTTGTGACGTCGAGTGAGCCCGGCGGCGGCAGGATGCACGAAGCGGGGTGGCCCGGCCCTCGCTCGGGCCACCCCGCACCTGGTTAGAGGGATTCCGCGCCCCGACGTGACGCGCGGCCGCAAGATCTTCCGCGATCCACCGCCCCGGACCGGGGCGGTGGGCGACCACGACGGCGGGAGCGCCGTGCGCGGATGAGCGGATGAGCGGTCCCGGCGCGGGAGCGGCGATCGACTTCGCCGGCTCCCCGGCCTACGCCTCGGCGATCCCCGCGATCACCGAGGTCCGCGCCGCCCGGCGGGCGGGCAGGGCGGCGGCCAGGACGGCGGCCACGACGGCGCCCGCCAGCATCACGCCGATCTGGCCGAACGGGACGACGAGGTCGATCGCGACGGTGTCGGTGGACGCGGCCTCGACGACCACCCAGCCGAAGCCGACGCCCAGCACCAGGCCGATCGCGGCGCCCATCACGGCCATCAGGACCGACTCGACGACCAGCATCAGGCGCAGCTGGCCGCGGGTCAGGCCGAGGGCGCGCAGCAGCGCCGACTCGCGGGTCCGCTCCAGCACCGACAGCGTGAGCGTGTTGGCGATGCCGAACAGGGCGATCACCACGGCCAGGCCGATCAGCGCCCAGATGAACCCGAGGACCTGGTCGAGCTGCCGGTTGAGCTGCGCCTTGGTCTCCGCGGCGCTGTCCAGGACGGCGAGCGGCGAGGCGTCGGTGACCTTCTCGACCGCCTCCCGGCCGTTGGCCGCGCCGTCGCGCAGCTTGATCAGGATGCTGTCGTAGCCCTCGGTGGCCCGCGGGAAGCGCCGGGACGTCTCCAGCGTCATCAGGCCGTCGGACAGGCCGTTGCCGCTGACGACCGCGATCACCCTGAGCGACTGCGTCTCGCCGCCCTCGGTGGGCTCCACGGTCAGGGTCGACCCGACGGACAGGCCGGCCTGGGTGGCGTACTCGTCCCGCACGGCCACCGTGCCGTCCGCGAGGTCGGCGAGCGAACCGCTCTTGACCACGGGCCGGAACAGGTCGCCGACCGCGTCGCGCGGGATGCCGGTGAAGTACGCGCGGTCGCCGTACACCGCGGTGGTGGGCGCGATGGCCTCCACCTCGGGCACCTTCGCCAGGTCGTCGGCGAGCCCCTGGGGCAGCGACCGGTCGTAGACGGAGGACGTGACCGTGTAGTCGGCGGGCATCCGCTGGTCGATCTGCGCGTTCGCGGTCTCCTTGGCGCTGTTGGCGACCACCGTGACCAGGGCGACGATCGTGACGCCGATGATCAGCGCGGCGGTGGTGGCGGCGGTGCGCCGGGGGTTGCGGCCGGCGTTGGCGGAGGCCAGCTTCGCCGGCACGCCGAACAGCGCCCGCGGCAGCACGCCGAGCACCCGGTTCACCGGGCCGACCAGCAGCGGGCCGAGGACGATCACGGCGGCGAGCAGCGCCATCGTGCCCGCGCCGCTGACCAGCATCGACGCTTCCTCGCCGTCGATGCCGACGCCCACGACGACCGCGGTGACCCCGACCGCGGCGAACAGCCCGGCCGTGAGCACCCGCAGCACGCCGGTGCGCTTGACCTCCTCGCCGCTGTCGGGCTGGCTGCGCAGCGCGGCCACGGGGGCGACGCGGGTCGCCTTGCGGGCGGGCAGCACGGCGGCCAGCACGGTCACCAGCGTGCCCACGGCGAACGCGGCGAGCACCGTCGTCGGCGCCACGGGCAGGCGGACCGGCGCACCGCCGCCGTCGCCGATGCTGCCGATCACCTGTTGCAGCAGCGCCGAGACCCCGAGACCCGCGACCAGGCCGAGCACGGACGCCACGAGACCCATGACCAGGGCCTCGGCGAGCACGCCGCGGAACACCTGGCCGCGGCTCGCGCCGACGCACCGCATCAGGGCCAGCTCGCGGGTGCGCTGGGCGACCAGGATGGTGAACGTGTTGTAGATGACCATGGCCGCGACGATCAGCGCGATCAGCGCGAACACCAGCAGCACGGAGGTGAACTCGGCGGCCTGGGAGGCGACCGAGCGCAGCGTCTCCTCGGTCAGCTGCTCACCCGTCCGGAAACCGAAGTCGGTGCCGCCGATCGCCGCGCGCACGTCGTCCAGCACCTGCTGCTGGGTGACGCCGGGCGCCGCCGCGACGACCACCTCGTAGGGCCGCTGCTCCGGGTCGAACGACCGGAGCGCGTCGGCGGTGAGCACGACGTGGTCGGTGCCGGACACCTGGACCTGGCTGACGCCCTGGGTGTAGGTGCCCACGACCCGGAACACCCGCTCCCGGTCGCCGTCGCCGAGCAGGGTCACGGGCTCGCCGACCGCGAGGTCGGCGGTCTTCGCGGTGCGCTCGTCGACCGCGATCTCGTCGTCGCCGGTCGGGTAGCGGCCGTCGACGAGGTCGAACTCGCGCAGCTCCTCGGTGGTGGCGAGCGGGACGCCCCAGGCGTTCTTGGCCTTGCCGTCGCCGCCGATGAGCGGGACGGGCACGGCGTAGCGCGGGTCGGCCCCGGCGACACCGGGGGTCGCGCGGACCTTCTCCAGCACCTCCGGCGTGATGCCCTCGGTGCCCTCGGAGCGCGTGGCGGGCGTGACCGAGAGGTCGACGTTGCGGGCGCCCTTGGCGAACTGGTCGCGCAGGCTCTCGTTCATCGCGTCGCCGAGGACGAGCGTCCCGGTCACGAAGGCGACGCCGAGGGCGATCGCCACCGACGAGAGCACGAGTCGTGCGGTGCGGGCCCGCAGGCCCGCGAGGATGGTGCGCAGCATCAGGTCACGCGCCCAGGTGCTTCAGGGCCGCGAGCACGGAGTCCGCGGTGGGGTTGGCGATGTCGCCGGCCAGCCGGCCGTCGGCGAGCAGCACGACGCGGTCGGCGTAGGACGCGGCGACCGGGTCGTGCGTCACCATGATCACGGTCTGGCCGAGCTTGCGCACCGACATGCGCAGGAAGTCGAGGACCTCCGCGCCGGAGCGCGAGTCGAGGTTGCCGGTCGGCTCGTCGGCGAACACCACGTCGGGCCGGGCGACCAGGGCGCGGGCGCAGGCCACGCGCTGCTGCTGGCCGCCGGACAGCTCGGTGGGCTTGTGCTTGAGGCGGTCGCGCAGGCCGAGCACGTCCACGATCGTGTCGAACCACTCGCGGTCGGGCTTGCGGCCGGCCAGCTCCAGGCCGAGCAGGACGTTGGCCTCGGCGGTGAGCGTGGGCAGCAGGTTGAACGCCTGGAACACGAAGCCGACGCGGTCGCGGCGCAGCTTGGTCAGGTCCTTGTCGTTCAGCGAGGTGATCTCGGTGCCGCCGATGCGGACCGTGCCGCCGTCGACGTTGTCCAGCCCGGCCAGGCAGTGCATCAGCGTGGACTTGCCGGAGCCCGAGGGCCCCATGATCGCGGTGAAGCGGCCCGCCTCGAAGGCGACGCTCACCCCGTCGAGGGCGCGGACCGCGGTGTCGCCCTTGCCGTACACCTTCACCAGGTTCGCGGCCTCTGCGGCGGTGCGGGTCCCGACGTCGGACACCAGTGCGGACATGCTCCCTCATTCCCTCGACGAGTGCGATCGACGAGAAAGCTATGGGGAGCGGGCGTAACCGGTCGTCACCTCGGCGGCGGAACCCGTCGTCAGCCGGCGGGATGACGACGGGTGGTCCTGCGGTCTGACGGCGCGGCGGGCGCGGGGGCGCCAGTCGGGGCGGGGGCGGGGCGCGTCAGTCGGGGCGGGGGCGGGGCGCGTCAGTCGGGCAGGTCGAGCAGTCCCCGGTCGAAGGCGTTCGCCACCGCCTCGGCCCGCCGGCTCGCGCCGAGCTTGGCCATGATCCGGCTCAGGTGCACGCTGACCGTCTTCTCCGAGATGTAGAGCTCCTCGCCCACCTGCCGGTTGGTGCGCCCCCGCGCGACCAGCTCCAGCACCGACCGCTCGCGCGGCGTGAACGGGTCGACCCGGTCGCGCGGACCCGCGTCGCGCAGCGCCACCCGCGCCCGCCGGGCCACCAGGTCCAGCGCCTCCCGCAGCGGCTCCGCGCCCAGGCGGTCGGCCACCTCGCCGGCCGAGCGCAGCTCGACGACCGCCTCGTCGCGCCGGTCCGCGGCGAGCAGCGCCTCGGCCAGCCGCCACCGGCACACGGCCTGCTCGAACACCGCGCCGAACCCGAACCCGTCGACGGCGCGCCGCCACAGGTCCGGATCGCCCGCGCCGGTCAGGCGGGACTCCTCGGCGGCCACCCGGACGAGCCACGCGCGCCCCTCGGGGCCCAGCTCGCCGGTGCGCGGCGACCCCAGCTCGGCCGTCGTGCGCGCGTAGTCGGCCAGCTCGTGCCCGGCGCGCACCGCCTCCTCCTCCGCGGCCCGGTCGCGCCGCCGCCGCGCCCGCACGGCCAGGTCGGCGTGCCCGGCGACGCCCAGCGCCGCGAGCCGGATGCCCGCCAGGAACCACTCGACCTCCTGGCGCGACCACTGCACGGCGTCGGCGACCCGCTCCACGGCCAGCTCCGGCTGCCCCCGCCACAGCGCCAGCTCGGCGCCCGTGCCGCCGGTGATGAGCGCGATCTGGAGGTCGCGGTGCCAGTCGGCGCGCAGCTCGCGGATCATCCGCTCGGCCTGCTCGAACTCGCCGCGGCCGACCGCGACGTGCGTGCCGGCCGCGGCGAGGCGCGCGGACACCGTGCTCGACACCCGCAGGCCGGGCGGTTCGGCGGCGGTCGCCGCGTCGTCCCACTCGCCGACGCAGTACCGGGTCAGGACCTGGAGGATGCGCAGCTCCAGGCCGAACGAGCTCCACGTGAGGCCGGTCTCCCTGGCCCGCGCCACGCCCTCGTCGAGCACCCGCGCGGCCTCGGCCGGCTCGCCCAGGTCGTAGTGGTGCAGGCCCAGGAAGTAGCGGGCGCGCAGCTCGGTGCTGACCGCGCCGGCCTCCAGCGCGCACGCCACGGACGCGGTCAGGTGCTCGCGGGCCGACGCCACGTCGCCCTCCGGCTCGTCGAGCAGGCCCAGCGTGGCCAGCGCGTCCGCCACCGCGGACGCCGCGCCCGCCGCGCGGCCGTCGGCCACCGCCAGCTCGGCGCGCTCCCGGGCCTCGGCGTACTTGCGGTCGTGCCGCAGCACCCCCGCCCACACCGCGAGCACCCAGGCGCGGGCGCGGGACCCGGGGCGGTCGCGGACGAGCCGCCACGCCTCCTCGATCGCGTGGTACTTCTCGTCCTCGGTGCCGTCGAGCACCTGCAACGCCTGCGCGAAGCGCTGCCACATCCCGGCCGCGGTCTCCGGGTCGGACTCGTCGACGACCCGCGTGCCGCTGCGGGCGAACGCGATGGCCCGCTCCGGCTGGCCCGCCGTGCCCGCCGCCCACGACGCGCGGCGCAGCAGCGCCAACTCGCCCAGGTCCGCCGGCCGGTCGGCGGGCGGGACGGCGGCCCACAGCTTCAGCGCCTGCTCCAGGTGCCCCAACGCCTCGGCGGGCGCGCCGGCGGCCTGCGCCTCCTGCGCGGCCCCCACCGAGGCCCGCAACGCGCGCGGCAGGTCGTGGCACTCCAGGCTGTGGTGGGCGAGCGCGGCGGCGGCGCCCCGGCCGCCGGTGGCCGCGACCAGGTCGGCGTACGCGGAGTGCAGGCGGACGCGTTCGCCGGGCAGCAGGTCGGCGTGCACGGACTCGCGCAGCAGGGCGTGCCGGAACGCGTACCCGCCGTCCCGGGCGACCAGCAGCACGTGGTGCTGCACGGCCTCGCGCAGCGCGCCGTCCAGGGCGACGTCGTCCAGGCCCGCCACGGCCCGCAGCAGCTCGTGCCGCACGGACCGGCCGCCGACGGAGGCGACCCGCACGACGTGCTGGGCGTCCGCGCCGAGGCGTTCGATGCGGGACAGCAGCACCTCGGAGAGCGTCCACGGCACGTGCCCGGCGCGGTCGGCGGCGGCGGCGATCAGCTCCTCGGCGAAGAACGGGTTGCCGTCCGAGCGCTCGGCGACCTCCAGCACCACGTCGTCCGGCAGGTCGTCGGACAGGGCGGCCACGAACGACCGGGCGTCGATGGCGCTGAACGGGGTCAGGTCGAGCCGCTGCACGGCGGGCAGCCGCACCAGCTCGGTGAGCAGGGGCCGCAGCGGGTGGCCGCGGTGCAGGTCGTCGCCGCGGTAGGTGCCGATGACCAGCAGCCGCTGCGCGCGCAGCCGGGAGAGCAGGAAGGACAGCAGGTAGCGGGTGGAGGCGTCGGCCCAGTGCAGGTCTTCGAGGACCAGCAGCACGGGCCGCTCCGCGGCCAGGTCGCCGAGCAGGCCGTGCACGGCGTCGAACAGCTGGAGCTGGCCGACGTCCTGCTCGGGGCGGCGGCCGACGAGGTGCGACGGCGGGCCGGACACGGACCGGCCGCCCTCGTGGGGCGCGGGCAGGGCCAGTTCGGGGAGGAGCAGGCCCAGGGCGGGCCGGGCGGCGACGTCGAGCAGGCCGGCCTCCCGCACCTGCCCCAGGGCCTCGGTGAAGGGCAGGTACGGGAGGCCGGTCCCGCCGACGTCCAGGCAGCGCCCGGTGAGCACGAGCGCGTCGCCCGCCACCGCGGCCAGCTCGTCCACCAGGCGGGTCTTGCCGACACCGGCGTCACCGGCGAGCAGGACCGCGGTGGCCGTGCCGCGGGCGGCGTCGTCGAGGGCGGCGCGGAGCCTGGTCATCTCCCGGCCACGCGCCACCAGGGGGATTCCGGAACCGAGGCGTGCCACACCAGGCATGCTGTCACACCTCAGGCGGCCGTCGGGCGCTCGTTCCCCGCCCCGGGCGACTCCGGGCCGGACCGGTGGCCCAGCACCGCCCACCACCGCCTCCTCGACGACGCGGGCCTCCGGTCGACGCGGGTCCGCGCCGCGTCCGCGCGCAGTGCGGCGTGCCGGTAGTCGACCTCCGCCTTGACGGCCTCGGGTGTCCACTCCATGACGTGCTCCTCGTGTCCTCGTCGGTAGCACGAAGACTCCTGCTGAGGCGCGGGAGCGGGCATCGGTGGTTCGCGTGCCCCGACGCCCGCCCGCCCCCGCCCGCCGCCGTAAGGGGTGGCGGGCGCGGGGTAAGGGGTACCCCCGAGAGGCGGTCGGCGCGGCGGTCAGGCGGTCGGCGCGGCGGTCAGGCGGTCGGCGCGGCGGTCAGGCGGTCGGCGCGGCGGTCAGGCCGACACGGCGGCCTTGGCGCGGGCCAGGCGGGCCCGGACCTGGTCGGCCTCCGGCGCGTCCAGCTCGGTGAACAGCGCCAGCGCCCGCTGCCAGTGCGCGATCGCACCCGGCGCGCCCTGCCGCTCGAACACGGTGGCCAGCCGGTCGTGCGCCATCGCCTGGTGGTACGGGCTGGCGGCGGCCGACGCCACCTGGAGCGCGGTCCGCGCCGACGCCGCCGCCTCGGCCTCCTCGCCGGACTCCAGCAGCACCTGGGCGAGGTCGGTGTGGCAGGTGGACTCGCCGCACTGCTCCCCCACCTCCCGGTACATGTCCACGGCGGCGCGCAGCCGGGACTTGGCGTCCTCGTACCGGCGCGACGCCAGTTGCAGCAGCCCCAGGTTGTGGTGCGCGCTGGCCTCCGCCCAGCGGGCCCCCGCCGCGCGGCTGACCTCCAGCGCCTCGCGGTAGGACGCCTCGGACTCGTCCACGCGCCCCAGGTGCTGGAGGATGTCGGCGACCGTGGTGAGCGCCCGCGCCTGCGCGTTGACGTCACCCGAGGCGCGGGCCACCTCCAGCGCCTCGCGGTGCCGCGCCAGCGACTCGTCCATGCGCTGGAACTGCGCCAGGGCCGCGCCGAGGTTGAACAGCATGACGAACCGCGCCGCGGGGTCGCCCAGCGTCGTGGCGGCCTTGAGCGCGGCTTCCGTGGTGCGCAGCCAGGTGGTCCGGTCGGCGCGCATCCAGAAGAACCGCGACAGCGTGTAGGGCAGCTGCCAGGCGTGCACGAGCCACTCGCGGCGCCCGCCCTCGGCGGCCAGCTCGGCGGCGGCGATGATGTTGCCCTGCTCGGCGTCCAGCCAGGCGACGGCCTCCGCCGAACCGGTGAACCTGGGCACCTCGACCGGCACGTTCTCCGGCGCCACCCGGACGCCGCCCCGGCCCACCGGCAGCAGGCCGTCGGCGACGTCGGCGACGTGCAGGTAGTAGTCCAGCATCCGGCTGGTGGCCCCGAGGCGCTCCTCGGCGGCCAGCTCGGCGGCCAGCGTGCGGGTGTAGACGCGGACCAGGTCGTGCGCGCCGTAGCGGCCCGTCTCGGTGAGCGACAGCAGGTTCGCGGTGGCCAGCGAGTCCAGCGCGCGTTGCGCCTCGCCCAGCCGGACGCGGGCCATGGCGGCGGCGACGTGCGCGGTCACGTCCGGCCCGGGGTGCAGGCCCAGCAGGGCGAGCAGCCGCGCCGGGAGCGGCGACAGGGCGCGGCGGGACGCGTCCAGGGCGGCCCGCACGGTGGAGTCCTCGTCCTCCAGGCCCAGCGCGGCCAGCCTGCCGTGCTCGTCGTCCAGCTCGGCCACCAGCTCGGCGACCCTCAACGACGGCGCCACGGCGAGCCGCGCGGCGGCGATGCGCAGCGCCAGCGGCAGCCCGTCGCACAGCACGGCCAGCCGGCGCAGCGCGGCGGCCTCGGTGCCGTCCCGGCCCGCCACCCGGCCGACGACCGCGACCGAGGCGTCCAGGTCCAGCATGTCCAGCTCGACCAGGCGCGCCTCGGCGTGCGCGACCAGCCCGACCAGCCGCCGGCGGGACGTCACCAGCACGCACGACGGCGGCCCCGGCAGCAGGGGCAGCAGCTCGGTCGAGCCGCGCGCGTTGTCCAGCATCACGATCGTGCGCCGGTCGGCGATGAGCGTCCGGAACAGCGCCGAGCGCTCCTCCACGGTGACCGGGATGTCCGGCGACGGCACGCCGAGGGTGCGCAGGAGGCGGTTGAGGACCTCGCCCGCGCTCAGGGGCTCCTGGTTGGGGTCGTAGCCGTGCAGGTCCACGTAGAGCTGGCCGTCCGGGAAGTCCTCGCGGACCCGGTGCGCCCAGTGCAGGGCGAGCGCGGTCTTGCCGACGCCGGCGGGACCCGTGACGACGAGGACCAGGCCGCCCGCGGGGTCGGCGGCGAGCAGGCCGTCGAGGCGCTTGAGCTCCTCGTCGCGGCCGATCAGCGTCACCGAGGCGCGCGGGAGCTGGGCCGGGGTCGGCGCGGGCGCGGGCTCGGGCGCCGCCGGGAGGGTCATCGGCCGGGTGGGGCGCTCCGGCTCGGGGTCCTCCCCCGCCAGCACGGCCTGCTGGAGCTTGCGCAGCTCCGGGCCCGGCTCCACGCCCAGCTCGTCGATCAGCACGCGGCGCGCCTCGCGGTAGGCGGCCAGCGCCTCGGCCTGGCGGCCGGCCTGGCACAGCGCGCGCATCAGCAGGCCGTGGCCGCGCTCCCGCAGCGGGTGCTCGCCGACCAGGGCGGTCAGCGCCCCGACCAGCTCCGCGCCGCGGCCGATGAGCAGCATCAGCTCGGCCCGCTCCTCCTGCACGACGAGCCGCCGTTCGACCAGGCGGTCCCGCTCGACCTCGGCGAACAGGCCGGCGACCCCGCCGAGGGGTTCGCCGCGCCACAGGGCCAGGGCCTCGTCGAGCGTGGTGGCGGCGGCCACCAGGTCGCCGGAGGAGCGCAGCCGGCCGGCGGCGGACACCCGCCGCTCGAAGTCGTCCAGGTCGACCGCGCCCGGGTCCACCCGCAGCAGGTAGCCGTCGCCGACGGAGGTCAGCAGCTCGGCGGGCGCGCGGCGGGCGCGGCGGGGCTCCAGGGCGCGGCGCAGGCCCGCCACATAGGTCTGCACCAGGTTGACCGCGCTGGTGGGCTGGTTGTCGCCCCACACCGCGTCGATGATCTGGTCCCGGCTGACCGGGGTGTTGCGGGCGAGCAGGAGCACCGCCAGCACGGCGCGCTGCTTCGCGGCGCCGAGGTCGACCTCCTTGCCGCCGCGCACCGCCCGGAGGAGGCCGAGCACCTCGAACCGCGAGCGCTCCGCGCCGACGTCTTCCACCGACCGATCCTTCGTCGAAGGTCCCTCTCACGACAGAGCCTAGGAGATCACTTCAGTCCGGCTCCAGTCGTCCTGTAGCCGCATTCTTACGCTAAGCGTGTCCGACCAACCACACAGGGCGAACCCCGAAGGGCGAGGTTGGACCAGACAGCGGAACACCCGCTGCTCCACGAACGACGAGGGCAGGCCGGCGTGCAAGGGGCATCCAGCCCGCGGCGGCGGAACGCCGGCCCGCCCTCGTCCCCTTCTCCACCTGGAGACGGGTCATCCGGTAGGGGATGGCCCCGATCCTTTGCCCTCCCCCCAGTGGAAGGGGCCGCGGCCGGGAACCGAACCCCCGACCGCGGCCCCTTCGACCATTCCGGGGCGGTTGTCCCGGGGCTCCGGCTCAGGCCACTTCCTCCAACTGGGCGGGCACCGCCGCGGCGCGGGCGGCGGCACGGCGGCGGCGCAGCACCACCACGGCGCCCACCGCGACCGCGACCCCCATGAGCACCCACATCGCCCCGTTGAAGACGGACTCGATGTACTTCGCCGAGGCGCCCGCGGCCGACCCGATGCCGATGTGCAGCGCCGACCAGCCGACCGCGCCCGCGATCGAGGCGGGCAGGAACCGGCGGTACTCCAGCTTCGAGGCGCCCGCCGAGGCGGGCACCAGGGTGCGGACCACCGGCATGAACCGGGCGAAGAACACCGCCCACGCGCCGCGCTTGCGCAGCAGGGCACCCGCGTTGTCCCAGTGCTCCTGGCCGAGCTTGCGCACCACGCGGCTCTCGCGCATCCGGTCGCCGTACCGGCGGCCCAGGAAGTAGCCGATGCTGTCGCCCGCGATGGCGCAGACCGACACCACGAGCCACATCACCAGGAACCGGGGCACGCTGGTGACCGTGGTGGCGGCGAGCAGCAGGGCGCTCTCGCCCGGTGCGATGAACCCGACGCCCAGCGTGCACTCCGCCAGCGTCAACGCCCCCGTGACCGCCAGGACGGCGGGTTGGGGCAGACCGGCCAGCCCTTCCAGGGCGTCGGTCAGCAGAGCCATGTGTCGTCCCCCAGTGATCGCGGTGTGCGCCCGACCCGGTGGAGCGGCCCGCGGCGCCGTTGCGACGCGCAGGGTAGGGCCTCCGGGTGCGGGGCGGGTGGAGTGGACCCGGTCCAGCGGGGTCCTGGACCAGTCCACCGCGATCACGACCGGGCGCGCATCGGACTTAAGTCTGATGCGACCCCTGATCTTCGGGGGGTGGCCGGGGCGGGGGGAGGCAGGGGCGCTCGGCCGTGCGCCCGGCTCCCGCACCGGTCGGCCTAAGGGTCAGCGCGGGTCTAGCGCGCCCGCCTTCGCGGAACCGAGGAACCGCGACCACTGCGCGGAACCGAAGTCCAGCTCGCCGCCGGCCCGGTTCTTCGAGTCCCGCACGCCGGCGCGCGCGGTGTCGAGCGCGATCTCCACGCACTCCGGACCGCCCGCGGACGACCTCGTGCTCTTGCGCCACTCTCGCTGCATGGGTCCCACGCTCCTGGTTCAGGTGTGCTCCCGCGCCACCCGCTCGATCAGCTCGGCCGAACCGGCCGGGTCGAGGGATCGGGCGCAGAGCCGCGCGAACGTGTCGGAATACCCGAGCACGTCGGCCGGCTGCTCCAAATAGACGTCGCTCCTCGTGCTTTCGATGTATACCACGTCCGGGTCGAGCTTCTCCGGGAACGAGAGGATCACGAACCGGCCGTCCATCGCGGGGTGGCCGCCGGTGGCGAAGGGGACCACCTGGAGGGTGACGTTCGCGAGCCCGCCGACCTCGCGGAGCCGGTGCAGCTGCTCGCGCATCACGGCGGGGCCGCCGACCACCCGGCGCAGCGCGGCCTCGTCGACCACGACGTGCAGGCGCAGCGGGTCGTCCTCGCGCAGCAGGGCCTGCCGCGCCTTGCGCAGCTTCACCCGCCGGTCGACCTCGGCCGGGGCGGCGCCCGGCAGCACGTCGCCGATCAGCGCCCTGGTGTAGGTCTCGCACTGGAGCAGGCCGGGCACCATCAGGCCCTGGTAGGCGCGCACCGACTCGGCGTCGGCCTCGAACCCGACGTAGCGGCCGGGCGCGATGTCGCCGAACTCGTCCCACCACGCCTTGCGGCGCGCCTCGCGGGCCAGCTGCACCAGCTCGTCGCTGGTGTCCCGGTCCGCGCCGTAGGCGGCCAGCATGTCGCGGACGTCGCGCGGCGTGACGCCGACGCGGCCGGTCTCGATGCGGCTGATCTTGGAGGCGGAGCACTCCAGGCGCTCGCCGACCTCCTCGATGGTGACACCGGCGGCCTCGCGCAGCCTGCGCAGCTCGCTGACCAGCCTGCGCTTGCGCAAGGTGGGGCTGCTGCCGCGGGGCATCCGCACCTCCTCGTGACGACGACCGCCCACCAGTTTGTGCCGGTCACCCGGTGGAGCAAAGAGACGTCATCCATTCGTGTAGTGCAACTTGCAGTCCGGCGGTGGGCGGGCACAGGCTGCTGGGGCAACCGACCCGGAAGGAGCGCTGAAAAGGTGTCCGCCACCGTCTTCAGCCAGCTCGACAAGTCCTTGCACGAGCACCTGGACACCCTGGTCCGCCTCGCGGCGACCGGCGACGACGAGACGGCGGTGGACCTGGCCCGGGGCGAGCTGCCCCGCGTGGTCACCGCGCTCCGGTCGCTGCTCGCCGAGCACGCGCCCGACGAGCACGGCCGCTGCCCGACGTGCCGCACGCGCCGCTGGAGCCGCCGGCTGCCCGCGCCGTGCCGCGCCTACCTCGGCACGCAGCTGTGCCTGACCGCGGCCGGCGACGAGCCCTCCGGTCGGCGCAGGCACCTGCGCCGCGTCGGCTAGCCCCCCGACGAGCGGGTTCGCCCGCTCCCCCGCCGGACGACGCCGCTCCCCCGAGCACGAGCCCGTCAGCGCCGTCCGGCGCGGGCGCCCGGGGCGGGACCCCCGCACCCCCGACCGGGTCGGTCCCGCCCCGCGGCCCCGCCGTCACACCCGCACCGGCTCCAGGCGGTCGCGCTCCGGGTCGACCAGGTAGACCCGGGCCGCCGAGATGTCGAAGTACGTGCCGACCAGGCGCAGCGACCCCGCCGCCACGGCCTCCCGCACGCTCGGGTAGGTCATCAGGTTGTCCAGCTGCTGGGCGACGTTGGCCACCGCCAGCCGCTCCACCGGCGGCAGGTCCGACTCGCCCGCGTGGAACCGGATCAGGCTGGGCTCGGCCGCCCGCAGCCACGCGTGCAACCGCGTGCCGGGCTTCGCCGAGCCGTGCACGACCGCCTTCATCGCGCCGCAGTCGGAGTGGCCGCACACCGCGATCGTGTCGACCGCGAGCACCTCCACCGCGTACTCGATCGCCGCGCCCACCGAGTCGTCGGCGGTCGGCGGCACCAGGTTGCCGATGTTGCGCACGCAGAACAGGTCGCCCGGCCCGCTGGTCGTGATCAGGTTCGGCACCACGCGGGAGTCGGCGCAGGTGATGAACAACTGGCGCGGGCGCTGGCCCCGTTCGGCGAGCTCGGCCAGGAAGGGGCGCACGAGCGGCGCGGTGGTGCGCTCGAACTCGTGCATGCCGCGGATCATCGGGTCGGTGCCCACCAGGCCGGTGCCCACCAGGTCGGTGACGGCCGGGTCGGTGACGGCCGGGTCGGCGCTCGTCCGGTCGGCTCTCGTCCGGTCGGCGCCCACCGGGTCGGCGTCGCCGCGCTGCCGGGGCACGGTGACCGCCCGCGCGCGCTGCCAGTGCGCCCACGGCGCGAACCAGCGCGGCAGCGGCGACAGCGGGGTCTTGCGCCGGGCCGGGATGCCCCTGGTGGCCTTGCTGAACCAGGTGTCGTGCACCTCGTCCACCTCGACGGTGCCGCCCAGCCGCTCGTAGCCGGTGCGCCAGTCGTCGATCGCCTCGTAGGCGCCGTGGTCGAGGAAGTCGATGTGCAGCTCCAGCACGACGTGCCGCCCGAGCGGGATGCCGCGCAGCGCGCGCACGAGCCGGCCAACGCCGAGGAACACCAGCGAGCCGCGGATGACCACGCGCCACCCGTCGTGCTCGGGCTCGACCCGCACGGAGCTGCGCGTGAGGCGGTGCAGCGACCGCAGCGCCGCCGCCGCGACGCCCAGCAGCACGCCCTGCACCAGGCCGAGCGCGACCACGCCGAGCGCGGTGACCGCGTAGGCGGTGAACTCGCCGTGCCGCCGCAGGGCGCGCATCCGCCGCACGCTGACCAGCCGCACGCCCACGACGAGCAGCACGCCCGCCAGCGCGGCCAGCGGGATCAGCTCCAGCACCGAGCCCAGCGCGAGGGTGAACACCGCGATCCACACGCCGTGCAGCACGGTCGAGGCGCGGGTGCGGGCGCCGGCGGCGACGTTCGTGGAGCCGCGGGCGATGCCACCGCTGACCGGCAGGCCGCCGAGGGCGCCGGAGACGGTGTTGGCGACGCCCTGGGCGACCAGTTCGCGGTCGAGGTCGGCGCGCGGTCCGGCGTGGAGCTTGTCCACCGCGACCGCGGACAGCAGGGACTCGACGGCCGTCACCAGGGCCACGGCGACCACGGCGAACGCGATGCCCGCGACCGCGCCGGACGGCATCCGGGGCAGCACGAGCTGCTCCAGGGCGTTCTCCGGCAGGTCGACCCTGGCCACGGGCAGCCCGCTGCCCACCGCGGTCGCGGCGAGCACGGCGACGAGCGGGGCGGGCACGTACGAGGAGCGCGGCACCCTGGGCCACAGGACGAGCACGACCACCGCGACGCCGCCGACGAGCAGCGCGTGGCCGTCCACCGGGCCGACCAGCCGGGCGAGGTTGTCGAGCACCGCGGGACCCGCCTGGCCGCCGAGCACGACGACGAGCTGGCCGACCGCGATGGTCGCGCCGATGCCCGCGAGCAGGCCGTGCACCACGGCGGGCGAGAGGGACAGCGCGACGCGGCCGACGCGGGTGAGGCCGAGGGCGACCTGCACCAGGCCCGCGCCGGCGGTGATCATCGCGGTGGCGGCCCAGCCGTACTCGGCGATGAGGCCCGAGGTGATCAGCACCATGCCCGCCGCCGGGCCGCTGACCTGCAACGGGGCCCCGCCGAGCGCGCCCGCCACGACGCCGCCGACGACGGCCGAGACCAGGCCCGCGATGAGCGGCGCGCCGGTCGCGGCGGCGAAGCCCAGCGACAGCGGCACGGCGATCAGGAACACCACGACCGAGGCAGGCAGGTCGTACCGCAGCACGGTGGCCAGGCCGCCCGGTGGGCCCGCCGTCGTGTGCTCGCCGGCGTGGGACTTGGTGGGGCGTGGTCGGTCCATCGGAGTCCGTCCTGTGTGGAGTGTCTGTTGTGTCCGGTCCGCGCCGGGTGCGCGGGTCCGCCGCCCCGGTCGGGGCGGTGCGTCGGTGGGTGGGTGCCTACCGCCGCGCTAAGGGCAGCGGAAGGCGCGGCCGTGGGGCGTCGAGTCGGGACTCGGCCCGGGCGCGGTGGTGGGTGGTCGCCACGGTGGCACCTCCGTGTCGGCACAGGGGACGTGTCGGCACAGCCCGCGTCGTACAGGTCGCGTTGAGACCATCATGACGACGGAGTGGCTGATCTGACAGCGGTTCCACCCGGTCGTGTTGATCACCGGGGAGGCCGTCACTGCTGGTGACGGCCTTCGGCGGACGACGGCGGCGCGGGAGGGGAGGGGGTCACCCGCGGGGCGGGGCAGAGCGGCGGGGGGCGGGGCGGAGGGCTCGGGCACACCCCCCCACCGACAGCACAACGCCCGCCACTGCCGGCGGGTGGCCGGCCGTGACGGGCGTGGCGGGGGCGGTCCCGCGCCCGGTCGCGCCCCGGGCGCGGGTGTCGGGCGTCAGGTGTCGGGCGTCAGGCGTCAGGCGTCGGGCGTCAGGCGTCAGGCGTCCACTTGGGACCTGTCACCCGACCAGAGGGTGTGGAAGCTGCCCTCTCGGTCGGTGCGGCGGTAGGTGTGCGCGCCGAAGAAGTCCCGCAGGCCCTGGACGAGCGACGCGGGCAGGCGCTCGGAGCGCAGGCCGTCGTAGTAGGCGAGCGCGGACACGAAGCCGGGCGCGGGCACGCCCGCCTCGACCGCGCCGACCACGACCCGCCGCCACGCCTCCTCGGCCGACTTCACCGCGTCGCGGAAGTAGTCGTCGACGAGCAGCGAGGGCAGCTCGGGCGCCTTGTCGTACGCCTCGCGGATGCGGTCGAGGAAGCGGGCCCGGATGATGCAGCCGCCGCGCCAGATGGTGGCCATCGCGCCCAGGTCGAGGTCCCAGCCGTACTCGGCGCTCGCGGCCCGCATCTGGTCGAAGCCCTGCGCGTACGCGACGACCTTGGACGCGTACAGCGCCTGCCGGACGTCCTCGACGAGCTGCCCGGCGAGCTTGTCGGAGGCGAACACCGCGGACGAGCCGAACGCCTCGCGCACCGCCGCGCGCTGGTCCACCCGACCGGACAGGGACCGGGCGAACACCGCCTCGGCGATGCCGGTGACCGGGACGCCCAGCTCCAGGGCCTCCTGCACGGTCCAGCGGCCGGTGCCCTTCTGCTCGGCCGCGTCGGCGATCACGTCCACCAGCGGCACGCCGGTGTCGGCGTCGAAGTGGCCGAGCACCTCGGCGGTGATCTCGACCAGGTAGGACTCCAGGTCGCCGGTGTTCCAGCCGCGGAAGACCTCGGCGATCTCGGTGGGCGTCATCCCGCCGACCCGCTTGAGCAGGTCGTACGCCTCGGCGATGAGCTGCATGTCGGCGTACTCGATGCCGTTGTGCACCATCTTGACGAAGTGCCCGGCGCCGTCGGGTCCGACGTGGACGCAGCATGGCACGCCGTCCACCTCGGCGGCGATGGACTCCAGCACCGGTCCGAGGTGCCGGTAGGACTCCTCCGAGCCGCCGGGCATGATCGACGGGCCGTTGAGCGCGCCCTCCTCGCCGCCGGAGATGCCGGCGCCGACGAAGTGCAGGCCCGCCTCCTTCAACGCGGCCTCGCGGCGGCGGGTGTCGGCGTAGTGGGCGTTGCCGCCGTCGATCACCGTGTCGCCGGGCTCCAGCAGCGGGACCAGCTCGTCGATGACGGCGTCGGTGGGCGCGCCCGCCTTCACCATGATGATGATCTGCCTGGGCGCCTGGAGGCTCGCGACGAGCTCCTCCAGGGTCTCGGCGGGCACGAACTCGCCCTCGTGGCCGTGCTCGGAGATCAGCGCTTTGGTGCGGGCGGAGCTGCGGTTGTGCACGGCGACGCGGAAGCCGTGCCGGGCGAGGTTGCGCGCCAGGTTGCTGCCCATGACGGCGAGCCCGGTGACGGCGATCCGCGCGGGTGCCTCGGAGGTGGTCATGGCACAAGCCTGCCGAAATCCGCGCCCGCGCGCACCTGTGCGGACCCCTGAACACGAAGCGCGCCACCGGATGCGCCCGAAGCTGTAACATCGTGAAACAAATCGTGGAACAAGGGGGGCGGCATGACCAGGGCTACCGTGCGGGACGTGGCGAGGGCGACGGGGTTGTCGATCGCCACCGTCTCCCGGGTCCTCAACGGCCAGGCCAACGTCGCCCAGCACACCCGCGAGCTGGTGCTGCGGACCGTCGACCAGCTCGGGGCGCAGGCGCCGAGGCCGCGGGGCGCGAAGCCGGCCGGGTCGATCTACGTGCGCTGCCCGTACCTGCTGACCGACTACTTCGGCCTGATCGTGTCGAGCGTGGCCGAGACGCTGGCCCTGCACGGCAGGCAGGTGCTGCTGGACGCGGGCACGTCGGCGCAACGCGTCGGCGCCCTGCCCGGCCTGCCGAGCCGCTCGGACGTCGGCGGCGCGGTGCTGATCCTGCCGCCGGAGCCCGCCGACGAGCTGGTGCGGCTGCGCGACCGGCGGTTCCCGTTCGTGGTGGTCGACCCGCGCACCGAGCTGCCGCGCGACGTGGCCTCGGTGTCGGCGGCGCACTTCGCGGGCGCGCGGCGGCTGATGGCGCACCTCGTGGAGCTGGGGCACCGGCGCATCGGCATCATCGGCGGCCCCTCCGACTGGCTGGCCGGCGACGGGCGGCTGGCCGGGTACGCGGCGGCGCTGTCGGACGTCGGCGTGCTGCCGTCGGCGGAGCTGCTGCGGCACGTCGACGAGCCGACCGCCGAGCACGGCTACCGGGTGGCGCGCGAGCTGCTCGACCTGCCCGAGCGGCCGACCGCGCTGGTCGCGTTCAACGACAAGATGGCCGTCGGGGCCCTGCGCGCGGCCCGCGAGCTGGGGTTGTCGGTGCCGGGTGACGTGTCCGTGGCCGGGTTCGACGACCTGGACCTGAGCCGCGCCACCCGGCCGGAGCTGACCACCGTGCGGCAGCCGTTGCAGGAGATGGGCCGGATGGCCGTGACGCTGCTGATGCGGCTGCTCGACCGGCACGAGCTGGAGGCGCTGCACGTCGAGCTGGCCACCGAGCTGGTGGTCCGGGAGTCCACCGGGCCGGCCCGCCCCGCCCGGGACCGGCCGGCCCGGAACTGACCGCTCCCCCGCTTTTCACGGTCTTTACCGGGCTGGGGGCGCGACCTTGACACCCGTTGCGGGTCATTGTTTCCTTTCATCTGCGAGCTAGTTCCAGGTTTGTTCCATTTGTTACAGGCCGCCGATGACCCTGTCCACAACGTCGTGAAAGGAGTCCGGGGTGCCCTTTTCCCACCGTCGGGCTTTCATCAGCGCCGGCGTCGCGGCGGTAGCCGTCGCCGCCACCGCCACGGCCCTGCCCTCCCCCGCCGCGATCGCCGCGGGCGAGTCGGTCGCCGTCCACCTGACCACCACCTCCGACAGCGGTGGCCGCACGGTCACCCGCGGGCTCCAGCCGCAGGCCCCCGTCGCGTTCAGCACCAGCGCGGGCGGCGCCGCGCACACCGTCACCGTCAACGAGGGCACGACCTACCAGCAGTTCGAGGGCGGCGGCGCGTCGATCACCGACACCACCGCCTACCTGCTGCGCGGCGGCCCCGTCTCCGCGGCGACGCGCGACGCGGTGATGCGCAAGCTGTTCCACCCCGTCGACGGCATCGGCCTGTCGTTCGTGCGCAACCCGATCGGGGCGTCCGACCTGTCGCGGCCGGGCAACGTCTCGCTCGACGACACGTGCTGCGACCTCAACGACTTCGGGGCCAACGGCTACGACACGAACGTGCGGCTGCTGACCCAGCAGGCCAAACAGCTCAACCCGCAGCTGCGGGTCAAGGGCGTGCCGTGGAGCGCGCCGGGCTGGATGAAGGACAACGGCCGCATGGACCAGATGGGCTGGCTCAAGTGGGAGCACTACCCCACCTACGCGCAGTACCTGGTCAAGTACGTGCAGAGCTACCAGAACGCGGGCATCCCGGTCGACTACGTCTCGGTGCAGAACGAGCCGAACTGCTGCAAGGCGGGCAACCCGACCGAGATGGACTACCCGGGCATGAGCTGGAACCCGGCCGGCCTGGTCGAGTTCACCAAGAACTTCGTCTACCCGGCGTTCCGCGCGGCGGGCATCACCACCAAGGTGCTGGTGCACGACTGGAACTACGGCGACTACGCCAACTTCGGCGCGGGCATCCTGAACGACGCGGGCGTGCGCAACGACCCGCTGTTCGGCGGCATCGCCTGGCACGGCTACTTCGGCGAGCCGACCGTGGGCACGCAGGTGCACGACCAGTACCCGAACGTGAAGCAGTTCAGCACCGAGCACTCCGGCGGCACGTGGATCTCGAACCAGCACAACGAGGACATGGCCGACATCGTCAACTACGCCCGCAACTGGAGCGGCAGCCTGGTCAAGTGGAGCCTCGGGCTCAACCAGAACATGGGCCCGCACAACGGCGGCTGCGGCACGTGCACCGGCCTGATCACCGTGCAGGAGGGCGGCTCGCGCGCCGGGCAGGTCGACTACACGATCGAGTACTACACGACCGGTCACCTGACGAAGTTCGTGAAGCCGGGCGCGCACCGGATCGACTCGACCGCCAACGGCACCGTGCAGAACGTGGCCTACAAGAACCCGGACGGCTCGAAGGCCCTGATCGCGCACAACGGCGGCACGTCGTCCCAGTCGGTGCGGGTGAACTGGGGCAACCAGGCGTTCACCTACACCCTGCCGGCGCGCACCACGGCCACGTTCACCTGGTCGGGCACGCCGGGCGGCGGCAACCCGCCGGTGGGCGGCGGCGCCATCACCGGCCTGGGCGGCAAGTGCGTCGACGTGGCGGGCGGCTCCTCGGCCGACGGCACGGCGGTGCAGCTCCACACCTGCAACGGGTCGGCGGCGCAGCAGTGGACCCGGCCGGGCGACGGCACGGTCCGCGCGCTGGGCAAGTGCCTCGACGTGAAGGACCGGTCGACGGCGGACGGCGCGCAGCTCCAGCTGTGGACGTGCGGCGGGACCCCGAACCAGCAGTGGACCCACACGGCCGGGCGCGACCTGGTGAACCCGGCGGCGGACAAGTGCCTCGACGTCACCGGCAACACCAGCGCGGACGGCACCAGGCTCCAGCTGTGGACCTGCACGGGCGCGGCGAACCAGAAGTGGACCGTCGCCTGAGCCGATGACGGCGGGGACCCGTCCCGATGACGGGGTCCCCGTTCCCCGGGTCCCCCGGGGAGAGCGGGCCCGCCCCGGTGACGGCGGCTGCCGGGCGGGCCCGCTGCGGTGCACGCCCTGCGGTGCACGCCCTGCGGTGCACGCCCTGCGGTGCACGCCCTGCGGTACACCCGCTGCGGTACACCCGCTGCGGTGCGGCCATCGCGGTGCGGCCATCGCGGTGCGGCCATCGCGGTGCGGCCATTGCGGTGTGCCGAACCGCGTCCCGGTCGCGGGGCGCGGTCCGGCGCCGGGCGGCCCACGATCGAGCGATGAGACGACCTCGCGCGACCGCGCTCGTGCCCGCCCTCGTGGCGGCGCTCGTGGCGGCCACCCTCCTGGTCCCCGGCCAGGCGTCGGCGGCGTGGGCGCTGACCGCCGCGCAGCGCCGGGCCTACCTGACCCACTACGCGCCGGTGATCCTCAAGCGCGGCGACGAGAACGACGGCAAGGCCGGCCGCGACTGGATCACCAACTTCGACTTCGACCGCGACGGGAACCACGCCACGAACCGGGCGAACTGGCGCGACGTTCCCTCGTACGTGGCGGGCGGTCACCCGGACTGGCGAATCCGGCCCACCCTCTACACCGCGCTGCTGGAGTTCACCGAGAACGGCTCCAAGTCCCTGGTCCTGCTCTACCACGTCTACCACGCGGCCGACAAGGACGCGAAGGAGATCCACGACTGGGAGCGGGTGGAGGTCGTCGTGCGCGGCGTCACCGGCACGCCGGGCGGGGCGGGCGAGTCGTTCGCCAACGCCACCGTCACCCACCACAAGGACCACGTGATGCGCCGGGCGTCCGACCCGGACGTGCGCTTCCTCGGCTCGCACCTGCTGCTGTGGCAGGCCGACGAGAGCGACTTCGACCTGCCGGACATCGGGCCGCACGGGCACGAGCTGCGCTACGCCACCGACCCGTGGGCGACGATCGCGGACCGCATGGCGTCCGGGGCGAAGGCCGAGGTGCACATCTCCGGCGCCGACGACGCGCGCAACGTGCACTACGCGTTCGTGCCCGGTGGCGCGGCGGACGCGGTGGCGGCGTTCGGCGCGGTCCCGCTGACCCCGTCCGCCGCGAGCCGGGTCGACAACGGCACGAAGGTGACGTGGCCGCAGGTCAAGCGGCTGACCTACGAGTTGCAGGACCTGGCCGACATCGTGCCGACGCACTGGTCGGGCGGGGACTGGCAGCGGCACTGGCTGGCCGACGAGTCCGTGGACGTGCTGCTGGAGGAGCCGGCGCTCGGCGTCCCCGCGGGCCGGCAGCGGTTCCTGACCCGGTCGCGCGACGACGCCGCGCCCGACCTGAGCGACGGCCGCGAGGGCTACCCGTCGAAGGCGTGGTTCTTCGGCGCGTACTCCGCCGAGCTGGGCGAGGACACGCCGTCCGGCTCCGACGACTTCGGCGGGTTCGCGGGCACCGGCGTGGACAGCGCCGGCCGCACGCGCGGCGCGGTGAGCGGCGACCCCGCCTCGCACGGCGCGTACTGGCGGCAGCACGAGTACTTCGTGCACGACGGCGGTCTCGACGACGCGCGGAGCCGTGAACGCGGCACGTGGCTGCCGCCGGGCTGGCACCTGGCCGCCAACGGCGGCTTCGACGGCCGCTGGGAGCGGTTGTTCGACGACCTCCCGTGAGGGGGCGGAGCTGCCCGCCGCCGCTGCACGACCAGCGGCGGCGGGCGCTCACCTAACCGGTGGCGCGGTATGCCTCGCCGGCCCGGTTGGGCGTGCCGCCGGGCAGGTACAGCCCCGTGCCCGGCTTGTCCGCGGGCAGCGCGAACCACGCGTACCGCTCCAGGTAGGACAACCCCTCCAGCATCCGCGACGACCCGCCGGCGAAGTCGGCCAGCTGCCGCTCGTCCGGGTAGCGCACGCCGCCGCCGGAGAAGTCCATCAGCGAGTACTCGGTCAGCCAGACCGGCAGGCCGTACCGGGCGCTCACCGCGTCCAGGTAGTTCTTCAGGTGCCCGACGGCGGCCGGGCCGAAGTCCGAGCCGTACCAGTGCAGCGCGATGAAGTCGACGCGCAGGCCCCGCGCCCTCGCCCCCGCCATGAACCGGTCGAGCCAGCCGCCCGGCTTGTCGCCGCTGTGGGCCACGGCCGGGCTGCCCAGGCGCATCCCCGTCGCCTGGAGCTGCGGCCACAGGTCCAGCGCCTGCTCCACGGTCATGTTCGACTGCTCGCCGAGGTCGGGCTCGTTGAACCCGAGCAGGGTGGTGCCCTGCCGCTTCACCGCCTCCAGGTTCGCCGGGGTCACCGCCTTCGCGCCCCAGATCATCGGCACGTACTCGACGCCCGGCGGGACCCGCACGTCCTCCGGGTTCGTCGCCCAGTTGTAGACCCAGCCCGCGCCGACGTCGGACAGCGCCGTCGAGACGCCGTCGAAGTTCCAGGTGCTGACGCCCTTCTTGACCGACCTGGTGGCGGGCGGCCGGGGCGGCGGCGGTGCGGCGACCACCTCGGGCGCGGTCGTCGTGGTGGTCGTCGTCGTGGTGGTGGTCGTGGTCGTCGTGGTGGGCGCGGCCGTGACGGGCACGGTCGTGGTGGTCGTGGCGGCGACCGGCGCGGCCACCGGCAGGGGCCGCGGCGGCGGGTCGTTCGGCAGCAGCACCACCCCGCCGGCGACCGCGACCACGGCCGCCGCGGCGACCAGCGGCTTGGCGGCGGCGTGCGCCCAGAACCCCTTCTTCACCGCGAGCGCGCCCTTCGACGCGGGGTGCGCGACCGACGCGGGGTGCGCGACGACCGTCGGGTCCGCCGGGAGGGCGGCGACCCCCGTCTGCCCGAGCAGGTCGAGGCCGGGCGGCAGCGGCACGAGCGGGATGCGGGCGACCAGGCCGTCCACGTTCGCCAGGTCGTCGAAGCCGCGCGCGCACCGGGTGCACTCGCGGGCGTGCCGCACGATCCGCTTGCGCCACAGCGCGCTGGGCGCGCCGTCCCAGTCGGAGGTGACGGCGGCCAGGTCGCCGCAGCGCGGCATGGCCAGCACCCGCACCACCACGCGGGCGGCGTCGAGCTGCGCCTTCATCCGCTGCACGCGCACGGCGGCGTGCTGCGGCGTGAGGCCCAGCGCCTCGGCCAGCTCGGCGCGGGTGATCCGGCCGACCGACTCCAGCCACCACAGCGACAGCAGCTCGCGCTCGTCGTCCCCGATCCAGCGGGTGGCGGCCACGACCTCGCGCCGCTGCCCGCGCAGCTGGAGGCGCGTGATGGCGAAGTCGGCGAAGTCGGCGCCGGGGTCGGCGCGGTCGAGCACCTCGTGGTCCACCGGCAGGGGCGTGTTCCGCCGGTGCCGGTCGCGGACCTGGTTCATCGCGATGACGAGCAGCCAGGACCGGAACGACCCGGGGTCCTGGAGCTTCGACAGGCCGTCCACCGCGCGCAGCATGGTCTCCTGCACCACGTCGTCGGTGTCCGGGTGCCCGCCGAGGGCGTGCCCGACGACGTTGTAGACCAGCGGCAGGTAGGCCGCCACCAGCGCGTCCAACGCGCCGGGCTCACCGCGCTGCGCGGCCGTCACCGCGTCGGCGTCCCCTGGTGTGCGCATACCGATCCTCTCGCCCGAGCCGGACTTACCCCCAGGAGACGGCTGGTGCGCGACACCATAACGACTTTCCCCGCCCCCCGAGAGTCCAACGCCCAGGTCCCGAGAGTCCAACGCTCAAGACCCGAGAGTCCAACGCCAGGGCCTCGAGAGTCCAACGCTCAGGACCCCTGAGTTCTGCGTTCGGGACTCACACCGTTCGGCGTGGGTGAAGAACTCACCGGGCCTGAGCGTTGGACTCTCGGGACCTGGAGGTTGGACTCTCGAGGTCTGGGGGTTGGACTCTCGGGTCAGGCGACCAGGACGGAGGCGGCCATGCCGAGGAGGGCCGTGCCGCACAGGCGGTCGAAGGCGGGGCGGACGCGGGGGTGGGCCAGCCAGGTCGACAGGCGGCCCGCCAGGGGCACGACGACCGCCCAGAAGCAGGCGAAGACGGCCACCGCGACCGCCGACAGCAGCGCCGCCTGGGGCAGCGGCGGGGCGGTCGGGTCCATCGCCTGCGGGACGAGGCTGAGGAAGGTCAGCATCACCTTGGGGTTGAGCAGGTCGCACAGCAGGCCGCGCAGGAACAACGACCGGTCGGACGTCGCCGCACGGCGGATCGGGCCGCCGCGCCGGGCCGCGCGCAGCGTCGTGAACCCGAGGTACACGAGGTAGGCCGCGCCCACCGCCTTCACCGCGAGCAGCGCCGCCGGGGCCGCCGCCACCAGCGCGGACAGGCCCGCGGTCGCGAGCGCGGCGTGCGCGAGCAGCCCGGTCACCACGCCCAGCGCCGTCACCGCGCCGTGCCGCACGCCGCGCACCGCGGCACCGGTCACCAGCACGAAGTCCGGACCGGGCACGACGGTGACCACGACGAGCGCGAGCAGGAAGGACGTCCAGGCGATGTGCACGACGCGATCGTGTGACGCGCGTTCGGTTCGTTCCACCCCACCCGTACGGTGTGCGGTTGTGGGCGGAACAGCCGAACTGGATTCGGTCGACTGGCAGATCCTGGAGGAGTTGCAGAACGACGCCACCCTCCAGAACCGGGCGCTGGCCGACCTGGTGGGCATCGCGCCCTCGACGTGCCTGCAACGGGTCCGCCGGCTGCGCGAGCTGGGCGTGATCACCGGTTTCCACGCCGTGGTCGACCCGCGCGCGGCCGGCCTGCCGCTGGAGGCCGTCGTCTCGGTGAACGTGCGCCCGCACACCCGCCCGGTGGTGGCCGCGTTCCGGGCGTACGTGATGGCGCAGCCGGAGACCCGCTCGCTGTTCCACGTCAGCGGCACCGCCGACTTCCTGGTGCACATCGCGGTCGCCGACAGCACGCACCTCCAGGCGTTCCTGGTGGACAAGATCGCCTCCCGCACCGAGGTGCGGAACCTGACCAGCTCGGTGGTGCTCGAACGCGTCGAGACCCGCGCCCTGACCCCGCCCGGCGACCGGCGGCCGACCCACCGCAGGCGGCGCGTCTACCGTGCTGCGCATGAAGCCTGAGGAGTTCCGCCGGATCGGCCACGAGGTGGTCGACTGGATCGCCGACTACCGCGCCCGCGTCGAGGAGTTCCCGGTGCGGTCCCGGGTGGAGCCGGGCTGGGTGCGGGAGCGGCTCGCCGCCCTGCCCGAGCACGGCGAGGGGTTCGGGCCGCTGCTCGCCGACCTCGACCGGGTCGTGCTGCCCGGCACGACGCACTGGCAGCACCCCGGGTTCTACGCGTACTTCCCGTCGAACGCGTCCCTGCCGTCGGTGCTCGGCGACCTGCTGTCGTCGGGCCTGGGCGTGCAGGGGATGCTGTGGTCCACCTCGCCCGCCGCGACCGAGGTCGAGCAGCACCTGATGGACGAGCTGGTCGGCGCGATGGGCCTGCCGGAGTCGTTCCTGGGCGGCGGCGTCGTCCAGGACACCGCGTCGTCCGCCGCGCTGGTCGCGCTGCTGGCGGCGCTGCACCGGTCGTCCGGCGGCACGTGGCGGCGGTCCGGCGTGGACGGTGCGGAGACCGTGTACGTGTCGTCGCAGACCCACTCGTCGCTGGAGCGGGCGGCGCGGATGGCCGGGCTCGGCGAGCGGGCCGTGCGGTCCGTCCCGGTCTCGCCGTCCACCCTGGCCATGGACGCCTCGGCGCTCGCCGAGGTGGTGCGCGCCGACGTGGCGGCGGGCCGGCGGCCGGTCCTGGTGTGCGCGACGGTCGGCACCACCGGCACCGGCGCGGTCGACCCGGTGCGCGAGATCGCCGCCGTGTGCGCCGAGCACGGGACCTGGCTGCACGTGGACGCCGCGTGGGCGGGCCCGGCGGCCCTGTGCCCCGAGTTCCGCGACCTGTTCGACGGCCTGGAGCGGGCCGACTCGTTCACCGCGAACGCCCACAAGTGGATGCTCACCGCGTTCGACCTGTCGCTGTTCTGGACGGCCCACCCGGACGTGCTGGTGGACGCCCTGACGATCCTGCCGGAGTACCTGCGCAACACCGCGACCGAGTCGGGCGCGGTCGTCGACTACCGCGACTGGCAGGTCCCGCTGGGCCGCCGGTTCCGCGCGCTGAAGCTGTGGGCGGTGCTGCGCTGGTACGGCTTGGAGGGCGTGCGGGCCCACCTGCGCGGGCACGTGGCGCTGGCCGCCCTGCTGGAGTCGTGGGTCGGGGCGTCGGCGGACTGGGAGCTGGTCGCGCCGCGCACGTTGTCGCTGGTCACGATCGCGCACCGGGGCGGGGACGAGGTGACCAGGGCCGCCGCGGAGCGGGTCAACGAGTCGGGCCGCGCCTTCGTCACGCACACGACGGTGGGCGGCCGGTTCGCGATCCGGGTGGCGATCGGGGCCGAGGGGACCCGGGAGCACCACGTGCGGGCGCTGTGGGAGGCGCTGGACGGGTGACGGGATGCGCCACCAGGGGCCTCCCGGTGGCGCGTCCCCGGCATCACCCGAAGGTGAAGGCGATGGTCTCCAGCACCGCGCCGGCGGCGTCGCGGGTGGTCACCGTGCCCGTCGCCGTCATGTCCCCGTCGCCCGGCACGGGGACGGCGACGCTGCCGGCGACCGGTGCCGCCGACGCCTCGCCGTGGCCGGGCACGGTCAGGACGACGGTGGCCACCCGGTCGTCCACGACCTCGCCGAGCAGGGCCAGCGAGTCGCTCGACCAGGACTCCCCGCCGCTCTCGGGATCGGTCCGCGCGGTGAACCCGTAGAAGACGGCCGTCCCGCGCACGGTGTCGCCGAGGACCCCGGTGCGGGGCGCACGCGCCTCGGGCACGCGGGCCGTGTCCACCACCTCGCTCTCGCCGTCGTGGCAGGTCACGACCAGCCCGTCGTAGAAGCCGAGCTGGATCGACTCGCCGAGCACGGCGGTGGTGTCCATCCCCGCCCGCCACGCGTCGGCGTCGGCCACCGGCGGGTTGCGCGCCTCCAGGCACCGCGCCAGGCGGAGGGCCGCCGCCGGGTCGGTGCGGTCGCCGTCGGGCACCTCGCGGTCGGTGACGGTCGCCGCGGGGGCCGGGGCCGCCAGTACGACGTGCTCCTGGATCTCGGCGGAGTCGCGGACCTCGCGGACGGCGGTGACCCGGTCGCCGTCGACCCGGTGGGAGTTGGGCGCGAGCCAGACGGTGCCGAAGCGCGCGGTGTACGCCCGGGGCGACCCCGCGTCGGGCCCCAGCGCGAAGTCCCTCGGGTCGGGGCCGGTGAACCCGGCCAGCGAGCCGGTGGCGGTGCTGAACGACACCGCGAGGGCGCCGGGGTCGGCGACCGGCGGCGACACCGCCACCGCGGCGGGCGTCAGCTCGCAGAACACCACGCCGGCGGGCGTCGTGAAGGCGACCAGGTCCACCCGGTCCTTGGACGCGGTGGCGACCGGCGCCCACCCCGGCGCCGCCCCGCAGCGGTCCGGCGCGCCGGCGGGCGCCACGCCCTCGCGGACCCGGTACCGGTGGTCCTGGTCGGGCATCGGCAGTTCGGGGATCGCCGACCGCCGCGCCGCCTGGTCGGCGGGCGCGCCGCCGGGGAGCAGCGCCGCCTGGTCGGCGGGCGCGCCGCCGGGGAGCAGCGCCGCGACCGCCGCACCGATGCCCAGGACCGCCACCGCGGCCACCGCGATCGGCGCCCGGGACCGCCGGCGCATCCCCTCGTGGAGCTTCAGCCGGGCCGAGCCGCGCACGTCGTCGGGCAGGGGGCGTTCGGCGGGCAGGCCGAGGTCACTCATCGTCGTCCTCCTGGGTCAGGTCGCGGAGCCGGGCGCGGGCGCGGGACACGCGGGAGCGCACGGTCGCCTCGGTGACGCCGAGCAGTTCGGAGGCGTCCGCGGTGGACATGCCGCCGAGCAGGCACAGGCGGGTGGCCTCGCGCTCGGCGCGGGGCAGCCGCTCCGCCGCCGCGAGGACCCGCCGCAGCCGGCGCCCGGCGGCGTCGGAGTCGGCGACCCCCTGGGCGTGGTCGGCCTGCGGCTCGCGCGCGCCCAGCCGCCGGACCAGCCGCAGCAGCCGCGCCCCGGCCCGCCGCTCGTCGCGGGCCAGGTTGGCGGTGACGGTGAACAGCCAGGGCCGGGCCGACTCGCGGGTCAGCACCACCCGCGCCCGCAGTCGCCAGGCGGTGAGGAACGTCGCCGACAGCAGGTCGTCGGCACTGGTCCAGGACGCGGTCAGCCGGTAGGCGTAGTTCCACACCGCCTCGGCGTGCCGCTCGAACAGCCCGGTGAACGCGGCGTCCGCGTCCGGCCCCCGGGAGGTGGCGCGCAGCCACAGCTCCCGGTCGCCCTCGGGTGGTGGCCCCTCGCGGGCGTCGGACGGCACCGTCACCCCGGTCGCACTGGTGGTCATGCCCTGGTGGGGCCGGCTCACCCGCCGACGTGGCACTCCGGGCGCGTGACGCGGGTCACAGGACGCGGAGCAGGCCCTCCTGGACCACGGTCGCCACGAGCTGGCCGTCGCGGCTGTAGAAGCGGCCCGTCGCGAGGCCCCGCGCGCCCGACGCGGACGGCGAGGCGCAGTCGTACAGGAACCACTCGTCGGCGCGGAAGCGGCGGTGGAACCACATGGCGTGGTCCAGGCTCGCGCCCAGGACCTTGTCCGTGCCCCAGTACACGCCGTGCTTGACGAGCACCGAGTCGAGCAGGGTCATGTCGGAGGCGTAGGCCACCACGCACACGTGCAGCAGCTCGTCGTCGGGCAGCTTCCCGTCCGCCCTCATCCACACCTGGCTGCGCGCCTCGGTCGGGCCGACCTCGCGGGCCTTCCACGGCGGCGTCGTCACGTACCGGATGTCGATGGGCCTGGGCAGGCGGGCCATGCCGACCTTCTCCAGGTACCCGGCGGCCGACTCGGCGTAGGTGGGCAGCGACTCCGGCTCCGGCACCTCCGGCATGGGGTCCTGGTGGTCCAGGCCCGGCTCGTCGCGCTGGAACGACGCGGAGAGGGAGAAGATCGCCTTGCCGTGCTGGACGGCGACCACGCGCCGGGTCGTGAACGAGCGGCCGTCGCGGATGCGGTCGACCTCGTACACGATCGGGGCCCTCGGGTCGCCGCCGCGGATGAAGTACGAGTGCAGGGAGTGCACGTGCCGGTCGGGCTCGACGGTCCGACCGGCCGCCACCAGCGCCTGCCCGGCGACCTGCCCGCCGAACACCCGCACGGGCGACTCGGCGGGCGACACCCCGCGGAAGATGTTCTCCTCGATGCGCTCCAGGTCCAGCAGCGCGACGAGGCGGTCGAGCACGGGCTGCCCGTGGGGCACACCGTCCGCGTCCCGGGGTACGTCCGAGAACTCGGCGGTCGCCGCGGCACGGGCAGCCTCGGTCACGTCATCTCCTAAGCGTGGTCTTCCTCCCCCAGGCGGTGCACCCGGATGAGGTTGGTGGACCCGATGGTCCCCGGCGGGGAGCCTGCCACGACCACCATCAGGTCGCCCGCCTGGTAGCGGCCGATCGACAGCATGGACAGGTCCACCTGGCGGACCATCTCGTCGGTGGAGTCCACCTTAGGCACGATGAACGTCTCCGTGCCCCAGGTGAGAGAAAGCTGACTGCGCACGCTCGGCTCCGGCGTGAACGCCAGCAGCGGCAGGTGCGTGTGCAGGCGGGCCAGCCGCCGCACGGTGTCACCGGACTGGGTGAACGCGACGAGCGCCTTGGCGTTCAGCCGCTCGCCGATGTCGCGCGCCGCGTAGGAGATGACGCCGCGCTTGGTGCGCGGGACGTGCGTCAGCGGCGGCACCTGCACGGACTCGGTCTCGACGGCCTCGATGATGCGGCCCATGGTCTTGACCGACTCGATGGCGTACCGGCCGACCGAGGTCTCGCCGGACAGCATCAGCGCGTCCGCGCCGTCGAGCACCGCGTTCGCGACGTCGGACGTCTCGGCGCGGGTCGGGCGGGAGTTGGTGATCATCGAGTCGAGCATCTGGGTGGCGACGATCACCGGCTTGGCGTTCTCGCGGGCGATCTGGATCGCCCGCTTCTGCACCAGCGGCACGTGCTCCAGCGGCAGTTCGACGCCCAGGTCGCCGCGGGCGACCATCACGCCGTCGAACGCGAGCACGATGGCTTCGAGGTTGTCGACCGCCTCGGGCTTCTCGATCTTGGCGATGACGGGCTTGCGGCCGTGGCCGACCCGGTCCATGACCTGGTGGACCAGGTCGATGTCGGCGGGCGAGCGCACGAACGACAGGGCGATGAAGTCCACGCCCAGGTTGAGCGCGAACTCCAGGTCCTCGATGTCCTTCTCGGACAGGGCCGGCACGGAGACGTCCATGCCGGGCAGGGACAGGCCCTTGTTGTTGCTGACGGGGCCGCCCTCGGTGACCTCGCAGACGACGTCGGGGCCGTCGACCTCCAGGACGGTCAGGCCGACCTTGCCGTCGTCCACCAGGAGCCGGTCACCGGCCCTGGCGTCCTGGGCGAGCTGCTTGTAGGTGGTGGAGACCCGGTCGTGGGTGCCCTCGACGTCCTCGACGGTCACCCGCACGACGTCGCCGGTGCGCCACTCCACGGGACCGTGGGCGAAGCGGCCGAGCCGGATCTTGGGGCCCTGGAGGTCAGCCAGGATGCCCACCGCGCGGCCCGATGCCTCGGCCGCGTTGCGGACGAGGTCGTAGACCTGCTTGTGGTCGGCATGGCTGCCGTGGCTGAAGTTCATCCGAGCCACGTCCATACCGGCTGCCACCAGCTCGTTGACCTTGTCCTCGGTCCCGGTGGCAGGGCCCATCGTACAGACGATCTTCGCGCGTCGACTCACGTTAGGTCAGAGTAGTCCTTGTCACTGGACCGATCAGGATGTACCCGGGGGTAATCTCCGCGAAACAGGGAGAATGGCCCTCGTGGGCACCAGAATCCTTCCGTTCGTGACCGCGGTGTTGCTCAGCGTCATCATCCTGTTCACCCCGCAGTCAGGTGTGCCCGACTCCCCTCCCGGGACCGACAAGGTCGTCCACTGCCTGCTGTTCGCCCTGCTCGCGGTCACCGGCCTGTACGCCCGGCTGCCGCGCGTCCCGCTCGTGGCCGGCCTGGTCGGCTACGCGGTGGTCTCGGAGGTGCTCCAGTGGCTCCTCACCGCGCTGGGGCGCGGCGGCGACGTGCTGGACGGGCTGGTGGACGTGGCGGGCGTCGCGGTCGGGGTGCTGGTGTTCCGGCTGCTGCCGGTCAGCGGCGGAAGCCGACCTCGCTGAGCCCGACGTGGTCGGCGCACCAGTCGACCAGCGGGGTGACCTCGCGCCAGGCGGCGCGGACGCGCTCCAGGCACTCCGGCTCGTGCAGGGCGTCGTCGGGCGGCCACACCTTCGCCACGTAGATCCGCCGGTGCTTGAGCAGCTCGATCCGGGGGTGCTCCGGGTCACCGCCGCGCGGCGCGCGCTTGAGCTTGTCCCCGCGCAGCTCCCAACCGGCCTCGACGAGGCCCGTGACCAGCTTCTCCAGCTGCTCGCCGCGCAGGTCGTCGACGACGGAGGCGCGGTAGCGGGCGAGCTGGTCGGGGGCCATCGCGAACGACCCGCCGGCCACGAACAGGCCCTCGGTGCCGACCTGGACGTAGTGCGCCCCGCCGCCGCGGCCGAGTTCGACCACGCCGCCGCAGTGGTCCTTGTAGGGCGTCTTGTCCTTGCTGAACCGCACGTCCCGGTACGGCCGGAACACCTTGCCGGGGCCGAACTCCGGTTCGAGCGCCGCGAGCAGCGCCTCCATCGGCGCCCGGACGTCGGCCTGGTAGACGTGCCGGTGCTCGTCCCAGTACGCCTTGGAGTTGTCGACCACGAGCCCGTCGAAGAAGTCGACCGCGTACTCGCCGAAGCCGGTGAATTCCACGGCGCACAGCTTACGTCCGCGCTTCGGGCCCCTTCGGGACGTGTCGCCGCGATCCGCGACCAGGTGATCACGCCCGGTGCATAATCGTCCGGATGGGCAGGAAATCGGCGCTGGTCGCCTGGCTGCGCGCACTCGACGCGCCGGAGCTCCGGGAGGTCCTGGCGCTGCGCCGGGACGCGGCCCGCGCCCGCCCCCGCACGGTCCGGGCGCTCGCCGACGAGCTGACCACCGCGTCGTCGCTGCGGCGGGCCGTCGACGGCCTCGACCGGGCGTGCCGCGACGTGCTCGACACGGCGGTGCGGCTGGGCGAGGGCGCGAGCACCGAGGCGTTGGCGGAGGCGTTGCGCTGCAACGGGAAGGCGGCGCGCGCCGAGCTGAAGCGGGTGCTGGGCGTGCTGCGCGCGCACGCCCTGGTGTGGCCGGCTGAGCCCGCCCCCGACCCGGCCGGCCCCTCGGGCCCGGCCGCGGCTCCCGCCCTGGTCACCTCCCCGGGGCTGCGCCCGTCGGACGGCGAGCCGGCGCGCCGGGTCACGCCCGCGCCGCGCGCGCCCCGCCGGGCGCGGCAGGACCGGGGGTTCGCCGACCGGGCCGCCACCGCGCCCGCCACGTCCACTGTGGACGGTGTGACCAGGTTGGTGGAGCTGTGCGACACCCGGCACGTGGCGTGCGGCAGCGGCGTGGGCCTGCGCGAGCTGCGGCGGGTCGCGGCCGCGCTGGGCGTCGAGGAGGACCGGGCGCGGCTGTGGCTGGAGCTGGCGGCCGAGGCGCGGCTGCTGGGCGTGGACGAGGACTCGCGCCGGCTGGTGCCGACCGGGTCGTCGGACCGCTGGCGCGCCGCCCCGCCCGCCGCGCGGCTGGCCGCGCTGGCCGACGCGTGGCCGCGGATGACGTGGGCCGCGGTCGGGCAGCGGGCGGCGCTGGCCGGACCGCCCCCCGCGGGCGCGGGCGACCGGGCGCGGCGCGGCGTGCTGGAGCGGTACGCGCGGCTGGCACCCGACGAGGCGTTCGAGCACCGGCACGAGGTGGTGGCCGACCTGGTGTGGTCGCGGCCCGCCGTGCACGACCCGGCGGCGACGGGTGCCGTGCTGGCGGAGGCCGAGTCGGTGGGCCTGGTGGCGCTGGGCGCGCTGTCCGCGCTGGGCCGCGCCGTGCTGGGCGGGACGACGGCCGCGGTGGCCGACCGGTTCGTGCCGCCCGCCGCGACGACCGCGCACCTGCGCCCCGACCTGACCGCGGCGGTGGCCGGGCTGCCGTCGCGGGAGCTGTGCGAGGTGCTGGACCTGGCGGCCGACGCCGCGAGCGGCGGCTGGCGGTTCAGCGGGGCGAGCGTGCGGCGGGCGCTGGACGCGGGCCACGAGCCCGGGGAGCTGCTGGCGCGCCTGGGTTCCGCCGCCTCGCACGGCGTGCCGCCCGCCCTGGAGCGCCTGGTGCACGAGGTGGCGCGGCAGCGCGGTCAGGTCGCGGTGACCGCGGTGGCGTGCTGCGTGCGGGCCGAGGACCCCGTCCTGCTGGCCGAGATCGCCGGGCACCGCGCGCTGGCCGGGCTGTCCCTGCACCCGCTGGCCCCGACCGTCCTGGCCTCCGCCCGGCCGGTGCCGGAGACGATGGCGCTCCTGCGCGCCGCGGGCTACGCCCCGACGTCGGACGGCGGCCCGTTCGTGGCCCGCGTGCCCCGCCGCCGCGTCGAGCCGCCCCCGCCCGCCGCACGGGCGCCGCTGACCGGGAACGCGCCGGCCGGGAACGGGCTGACCGGGAGCGGGTCGGCCGGGAACGCGCCGACCGGCGGTGAGCCGACCGGGAAGGACCTGACCGAGGAGGAGCTGACCGCGCTGGCCGCCGCCCTGGTGGACCGCGAGCGCCCGCACCCCGCCACGCCGCAGGTGCGGTCCCGCCGCACGGGCGCGGTGCGGCTGCTGCGCGACCAGTCGCTGGTGCTGCGCGACTCGGAGGTCGTGCTGCTGGCGGACGCCCTGGTCAGCCGCACGTCGGTGGAGATCGCCGTGGCGAACGGCCCGCGCACCACCGTCCGGCACGTGGTCACGCCGGTCGACCACGCGGCGGGCAACCTGACCGCGACCACCGACGCGGGCCACCGCGAGTTCCCGGTGAGCCGCATCCGGTCGGTGCGCCCCGTGCCGTCGGCCACCTGACCGGCGGGGGTGGTGCGTGGCCGCCCCGACGCCGTTGTCGGGGCGGCCGGGGCACCTACACCACGGCGAGCGGAAGCTGGTTGGGGATCACCGGCGACGGCAGGTCGGACGAGCCGGTCAGGAAGCGGTCCACCGCGTTGGCCACCGAGCGGCCCTCCGCGATGGCCCACACGACCAGGGACGCGCCGCGGTGGGCGTCGCCGCAGACGAACACGCCGGGGGCCTGCGTCTGCCAGTCCGAACCGCACGAGATGGTGCCGCGCGAGGTCAGCGCGATGCCCAGCCGGTCGAGCAGCGGCATGTGCTCGACGCCCTCGAAGCCGATCGCCAGCAGCACCAGGTCGGCGGGCAGCAGCTCGACCTCCTCGGACATCGGCACGACCACGCGCCGGCCCGAGGCGTCCCGCTCCACGCGCACCTTGCGCAGCTTGATCTGCTTCACGCGCCCGTGCTCGTCGCCGACGAACTCCTCCACGGCCACCGCGAACCTGCGCTCCCCCGCCTCCTCGTGCGCGGGGTAGGTGCGCAGCACCCACGGCCACACCGGCCACGGCGAGCGCTCGTCGTCGCGCTGCGACGGCGGCATCGGGTACTGGTCGAGCTGGAGCACCGAGGCCGCGCCCTGGCGGGCCGCCGTGCCGTAGCAGTCCGCGCCGGTGTCGCCGCCGCCGATGATCACGACGTGCTTGCCCGCCGCGTCGATCGACGGCGCGCCGTCGCCCTCGCACGCCCGGTTCGCCGGGACCAGGTGCTCCATCGCCAGGTGGATGCCGGTCAGCTCGCGGCCGGGCGTCGTGGTGTCGTCGCGACCGCGCAGGGCGCCCACCGCCAGCACCACGGCGTCGAACTGCCCGCGCAGCTCCTCGACGGTCAGGTCCACGCCGACCTCGCAGCCGGTGACGAACCTCGTGCCCTCCTTGCGCAGCTGCGCGAGGCGGCGGTCGAGGACCTTCTTCTCCATCTTGAACTCGGGGATGCCGTAGCGCAGCAGGCCGCCGAGCCGGTCGTCCCGCTCGAAGACGGTGACCTCGTGGCCGGCCCGCGTCAGCTGCTGCGCCGCCGCCAGCCCGGCCGGGCCGGAGCCGACGACCGCGACCCGCTTGCCGGACGCGACGTGCGACTGGCTGGGCTGCACGAGCCCCTGCTCCCAGGACACGTCCGCGATGGCCTGCTCGACGCGCTTGATCGCGACCGCGCCGCCCGCGTCGTGGCTGATCGACAGCACGCACGCCGCCTCGCACGGCGCGGGGCACAGCCGCCCGGTGAACTCCGGGAAGTTGTTCGTCGCGTGCAGCCGGTCCGACGCCTGGCCCCAGTCGCCCCGGCGCACCAGGTCGTTCCACTCCGGGATCAGGTTGCCCAGCGGGCAGCCCGCCGACCCCGAGTGGCAGAACGGGACGCCGCAGTCCATGCACCGCGACGCCTGGGTGCGCACCTGCGCGTCGCGCGCCTCGGGCCCGAGGTCGAGGTAGACCTCGTCCCAGTCGCCCAGCCGCTCCTCGGCGGGGCGCTTCTTCGCCTCGCCGCGGGGGTGCTTCAGGAAGCCGTACGGGTCAGCCACGGGATGCCTCCATGATCGCCTGGTCGACGTCCCTGCCCTCCGCGCGGGCGAGCCTCATCGCTTCGAGCACGCGCTGGTAGTCGCCGGGCATGACCTTGGTGAAGCCGGCCGAACGCCGGGGCCAGTCGCCGAGCAGCGACGCGGCCACGGCGGAGCCGGTGAGCTGGTGGTGCTTCTCGACCACCTCGCGCAGCCAGCGCAGGTCCTCCGCGCCGGGCCGCTGGAGCTCGACCTGCGCCCGGTTGACCGCGGCGGGGTCCAGGTCGAGCACGTACGCGATGCCGCCGGACATGCCCGCGGCCAGGTTGCGGCCGGTCGGCCCGAGCACCACGGCCCGGCCGCCGGTCATGTACTCGAACGCGTGGTCGCCCACGCCCTCGGCCACGGCCAGCGCGCCCGAGTTGCGCACGCAGAACCGCTCGCCGACCCGGCCGCGCAGGAAGATCTCGCCGGACGTCGCGCCGTAGCCGATCACGTTGCCCGCGATGACCTGCCGCTCGGCGGCGAACGGCGCGTCCGGGTGCGGCCGGACCACGATCCGGCCGCCGGACAGGCCCTTGCCGACGTAGTCGTTGGCGTCGCCGACCATCTCCAGCGTGATGCCGCGCGGCACGAACGCGCCCAGCGACTGGCCGGCCGAGCCGGTGAACGTCACGTGGATCGTGTCGTCGGGCAGGCCGTCGCCGCCGAAGCGGCGGGTGACCTCCGCGCCGAGCAGGGTGCCGACGGTGCGGTTGACGTTGCGCAGCGGCAGTTCCAGCCGCACCGGGTGCGCGTCCTCCAGCGCCGCCTCGGCGAGCTGGATGAGCGTGCGGTCCAGGGCCTGCGCGAGGCCGTGGTCCTGCTCGCGGACCTTGCGCTTGGCCGTGCGGTACGGGGTCTCGGGCACCTCGAACACCGGCGACAGGTCCAGCCCGGCCGCCTTCCAGTGCTCGACGGCCCGGTCGGTCTCCAGCAGCTCGGCGTGGCCGACGGCCTCGTCGATGGTGCGGAAGCCGAGCGCGGCCAGGTGCTCGCGCACCTCCTGGGCGACGAAGTGGAAGAAGTTCACCACGTGGTCGGCCTGGCCGGTGTAGCGCTTGCGCAGCTCCGGGTTCTGCGTGGCCACGCCCACCGGGCAGGTGTCGAGGTGGCAGACCCGCATCATCACGCAGCCCGCGACGATCAGCGGCGCGGTGGCGAAGCCGAACTCCTCGGCGCCGAGCAGGGCGGCGACCACCACGTCGCGGCCGGTGCGCAGGGCGCCGTCGACCTGCACGGTGATGCGGTCGCGCAGGCCGTTGAGCAGCAGCGTCTGCTGGGTCTCGGCGAGGCCGATCTCCCACGGCGTGCCCGCGTGCTTGAGCGAGTTGAGCGGGGACGCGCCGGTGCCGCCGTCGTGGCCGGAGATGAGCACGACGTCCGCGTGCGCCTTCGCCACGCCCGCCGCGACCGTGCCGACGCCGACCTCGCTGACCAGCTTGACGTGCACGCGGGCCTGCTCGTTGGCGTTCTTCAGGTCGTGGATGAGCTGGGCGAGGTCCTCGATCGAGTAGATGTCGTGGTGCGGCGGCGGCGAGATGAGGCCGACGCCCGGCGTGGAGTGCCGGGTGCGCGCGATCCACGGGTACACCTTGTAGCCGGGCAGCTGGCCGCCCTCGCCGGGCTTCGCGCCCTGCGCCATCTTGATCTGGATGTCGCTGGCGTTGACCAGGTACTCGGAGGTGACGCCGAACCGGCCGGACGCGACCTGCTTGACCGCGCTGCGCCGCTCCGGGTCGTACAGGCGCTCCGGGTCCTCGCCGCCCTCGCCGCTGTTGGACCGGCCGCCGAGCCGGTTCATCGCGATGGCCAGCGTCTCGTGCGCCTCGGCCGAGATGGAGCCGTAGGACATGGCGCCGGTGTTGAAGCGCCGGACGATCGAGGAGACCGGCTCGACCTCGTCGATCGGGACGGGCGTGCGGTCCCCGGTCCTCAGGGAGAACAGGCCGCGCAGCGTGCCGCCCTGGCGGGACAGCGCCTCCACCTCGTCGGTGTAGCGGCGGTAGACCTCTTCCCTGCCGGTCCTGGTGGCGTGCTGGAGCAGGAACACCGTCTCCGGCGTGAACAGGTGCAGCTCGCCCTCGCGGCGGTAGGCGTACTCGCCGCCCACCTCCAGCCGGCGGTGCACCCGGTCGGTCGGGTTGTCCGGGTGGGCGCGGCGGTGGCGCAGCGCCACCTCCTCGGCCAGCACGTCCAGGCCCGCGCCGCCGAGCTTCGACACCGTGCCGGTGAAGTACTCGTCCAGCAGGTCCTTCGACAGGCCGACGGCCTCGAACACCTGGGCCGCGGTGTAGGCGCCGACCGTGGAGATGCCCATCTTGGACATGATCTTCAGGGTGCCCTTGACCAGCGCGGTCACGTAGTTGCGCACGGCCTTGCGCGGCTCGATGCCGGTGATCGCGCCCTGGGCGATCAGGTCCTCGATCGTCTCGAACGCCAGGTACGGGTTGACCGCGGCGGCGCCGTAACCGAGCAGCGCGGCGATGTGGTGCACCTCGCGGGCGTCACCGGTCTCCACGACGAGCGCCACGCGCAGCCGCTCCTTGGTGCGCACCAGGTGGTGGTGCACCGCGGAGACCAGCAGCAGCGACGGGATGGGCGCCATCCGGTGGTCGGAGTCGCGATCGGACAGCACGAGCGTGCGCGCGCCGTTCGCGATGGCCTCGGACGCCTCGCGGCGCACCCGCTCGATCGCCGCCGCCAGCGCCGGGCCGCCGCCGTCCACCTCGTACAGGCCGGACAGGACGGTGCACGCGAAGCCCGGCAGGTCGCCGTCGTCGTTGATGTGGATGAGCTTGGCCAGCTCGTCGTTGTCGATGACCGGGTAGGTCAGCTTGATGTGGCGGCAGCTGACCGGGCCGGGCTCCAGCAGGTTCTGCTCCGGGCCCATCACCCGCGAGACGCTGGTGACGATCTCCTCGCGGATCGCGTCCAGCGGCGGGTTGGTGACCTGGGCGAAGTTCTGCACGAAGTAGTCGTAGAGCAGGCGCGAGCGCTGGGAGAGCGCGGCGACCGGGGTGTCGGTGCCCATCGAGCCCAGCGGCTCGGCGCCCGCCGTGGACATCGGGGCGAGCAGGACCCGCAGCTCCTCCTCGGTGTAGCCGAACGTGCGCTGGCGGCGCACCACGGACTCGTGGCTCTGCACGACGTGCTCGCGGTCGGCGAGGTCGGCCAGCTCCAGCAGGCCCGCGTGCAGCCACTCGTCGTAGGGCGACTCCCCGGCCAGGCGCGACTTGACCTCGTCGTCGTCGACCAGGCGGCCCTGCTCGGTGTCGACCAGGAACATCTTGCCGGGCTGGAGGCGGCCCTTGGCCACCACCTGGTCCGCGGGCACGTCGAGCACGCCGGTCTCGGAGGCCAGCACGACGCGGCCGTCGGCGGTCTGCCACCAGCGGGCCGGGCGCAGGCCGTTGCGGTCGAGCACCGCGCCGACCAGGGAGCCGTCGGTGAACGTGACGCAGGCCGGGCCGTCCCACGGCTCCATCAGGCTGGCGTGGAACTCGTAGAACGCGCGGCGCTCGGGGTCCATCGACGCGTGGTTCTCCCACGCCTCGGGGATCATCATCAGCACCGCGTGCGGCAGGCTCCGGCCGCCGAGGTGCAGCAGCTCCAGCACCTCGTCGAAGCTCGCCGAGTCCGACCCCTCGGGGTGGCAGATCGGGAACAGCCGGGTCAGGTCGCCCGGGATGAGGTCGGAGGCCAGCAGCGCCTCGCGGGCCCGCATCCGGTTGCGGTTGCCGCGCACGGTGTTGATCTCGCCGTTGTGGGCGACGTACCGGAACGGGTGCGCCAGCGGCCACGACGGGAAGGTGTTGGTGGAGAAGCGGGAGTGGACCAGGGCGATGGCGGACGCGAGCCGCTCGTCGCGCAGGTCGGGGAAGAACGCGGGCAGCTGGCCCGTGGTCAGCATGCCCTTGTAGACGATCGTCCGGGCGGACAGCGACGGGAAGTAGGTGCCCGCGCCGGCCACGACCGACTCGTGCTCGACCCGCTTGCGCAGGGCGAACGTGAGGCGGTCCAGGTCGACGCCGGTGCGGCCGTCCTCGCCGCGGACCAGCAGCATCGCGAAGTGCGGCATCACCGAGCGGGCGGTGGGGCCGACCCCGGCGTTGTCCGGGTCGGTCGGCACGTCGCGCCAGCCCAGGACCTCCAGGCCCTCCTCGGCGGCGATCCGCTCGGCCAGCTCGACGGCCTTGGCGCGCTCGTCGTCGGCGGCGGGCAGGAACGCGATGCCGGCCGCGTAGCCGCCCGCGGCGGGCAGCTCGAAGTCGAGCACCTCGCGCAGGAACGCGTCGGGCAGCTGGAGCAGGATGCCCGCGCCGTCGCCGCTGGTGGGCTCTGCGCCCGCGGCGCCGCGGTGTTCGAGGTTGGCCAGCGCGGTGAGCGCGTCGACGACGATGTCGTGCGAACGCCGGCCTCGGGTGTCGGCGACCATCGCCACGCCGCAGGCGTCACGCTCCGCAGCGGGGTCGTAGAGCCCCTGCGGGGACGGGATGGCGGAGAAGATCACTGCGCAGACCTCCTTCGTCGTCCTGCTAGAGAACGAGTCCTCGTGTCCAGTTCCTGGAATCCGGCTGCTGGGCACGGGACGACGATGGCCCGCGTGTTGACGCGACTTTAACAGTCGCGAAACCGAACCACACCATCCTCCGGGTGATCTCGGCCGCTGACGTGTAACGATTCGACCCCCTGGAGCGATTACTAGGGTCGGTGTTGTTACGCGTTGTTAAGCATAACCGACCGACAACCGGGTCGCGCGGTGGTGAGAGCTGCACGACACGGGCTGGTCGGGCCGCGGTCGTCCGGTGTCCGGACGCCCCTGACGATCACTCGGCGCACGCGCCGAGGCCGTCGCCCTTGCCTCTTCCGCACCAATGGATACCCCAGCCCGCGCCGCCGGACCCGCAGCGGTGACCCGGGTCACAGCGTCTCGAATGACGGGGCCCCGGCGCTCTCGGGAGCGCCGGGGCCTCGTGCGGGGGTCGGTGTCAGCGCGCGCCCGCGCCGGCGGGCCGCTTCTCCTCGACGTCGTCGTCGCCGTGCTGCCGGTCCATCAGGGCGTCCACGTCGACCGCGGACGGGTCGTCCAGGACCTCCTTGAGCCGCTCCCGGTCCAGCTGGCCCTGCCAGCGCGCCACGACGAGGGTGCCCACGCCGTTGCCGATGACGTTGGTGATGGCCCGCGCCTCGGACATGAACCGGTCGATGCCCACGATCAGCGCGATGCCGACCGCCGGGATGGCGCTGTTCGCCTCGAACGCGCTCAGCGACGCCGCCAGGGTGACCAGGCCCGCGCCGGTGACGCCCGCCGCGCCCTTGCTGGCCAGCAGCATGAACAGCAGCAGGCCGATCTGGGTGCCGAGGCCGACCTCCGTGCCGGTGGCCTGGGCGATGAAGATCGCGCCCATGGTCAGGTAGATGCACGTGCCGTCGAGGTTGAACGAGTAGCCGGTCGGGATGGTCAGGCCGACCACCGACTTGTCCGCGCCCGCGGCCTCCATCTTGACCAGCATCCGGGGCAGCACCGACTCGCTGGACGACGTGCCGAGCACGATCAGCAGCTCGTCCTTGATGTAGCGGAGGAACTTGAAGATCGAGAACCCGGCGTACAGCGACACCCCGCCGAGCACGACCAGGACGAACAGCAGGCACGTGGCGTAGAACGAGCCCATCAGCCAGGCGAGCTTGCCCAGGATCGTGCCGCCGAACTTGCCGATCGTGTAGGCGATGCCGCCGAACGCGCCGATCGGGGCCGCGTACATGACGATCTTGATGACGCCGAACATGACCTTGGCGACGGTGTCCAGCGACCGCACGACCTTCTCGCCGGCCTTGCCCATGCCCGCCACGGCCACCGCGACCAGGACCGCGACCACCAGGACCTGGATGAGCTGGCCGTCGGTGAACGCGCCGAAGAACGACTTCGGCACCAGGCTGAGGATGAACCCGGTGACGCCGGTCTCGGCGGTCTTGGCGTCCGCGAGGGTCTTCTCCGCCGCGTCGTCGTTGATCGGGATGGCCGGGCCGTGGTGGCCCGGCTGCACGATGTTCACCACGAGCAGACCGATCGCCAGCGCGACCGTGGTCATGGCGGTGAAGTACAGGATGGTGCGCAGCGCCAGGCCGCCCGCCTTGGCGAGGTTGCCCAGGCCCGCGATGCCCACCACGATCGTGCAGAAGATCGTCGGGGCGATGACGACCTTCACCAGCGCGACGAAGAAGTCGGCGAGCCACTTCATGCCCGACGCCTGCGCGGGGAAGGCGTAGCCGACGATGACGCCGAGCACGATCGACACCAGCACCCAGAAGTACAGGTGTTTCCAGATCGGTTTGCGCGTCTCGGTCTTCGCGACCACGACTCCTCCAGGGCTTCATCGCGACGGTGGGGTTGGGTGGTGATCCTGAGCACAGGCCGACTTCCCGTAAAGGAGGTGCGGGGAAACTTCAGGTCCCTCTGACGTAACGCCCCGTTCACCCGCGACCGGGGTTAACCTGCACCTCGTGCACGTCTCCCGGCGCTCGGTGCTGCTCGCCGCCCTCGCCGCGGGCGTCGGCGCGCCCGCCTGCACGGCCGCCGAGCCGCCCGCCCCCGGCGAGCTGGTGCTCGCCACCGGACCGGACGGCGCGGTGTTCCAGGCGGTCGGCGGCGCGCTCGCGGCGGCCCTCGCCGACCGGCTCCCGAACACCCGCGTCACCGCCCGGCCGACCGGCGCCTCGGTGGAGAACGTGCGGCTGCTCCGCGAAGGGCAGGTCCACCTGGGACTGTCCTCCTTGGACCCGGTGGACGGCGCGCCGCTCAGCGCCGACGACCCGGGCGGCATCAGCGCCGTCGGCCGGCTGTACGACAGCTTCATGCAGGTCGTCGTGCCCGCCGCCGCCCCGGTCCAGCGGCTGGCCGACCTCGCGGGCCGCTCGGTGTCCTTCGGGCCGGTCGAGTCGGGCTCCCAGTTCACCGCCACCCGCCTGCTGGACCTGCTCGGGGTGCGGGTGGACGCGCGGAACATGGCCCACGACGAGGCCGCGCGCCGGCTGGTCGCGGGCGAGCTGGACGCGCTGCTCGCGCTGACCGGCATCCCGACCCCCGCGATCAGCGGCATCCTCGACGGCTTCCCGCTGCGCCTGCTCAACCTCGCCGAGGAGGCCGAGCTGCTCGCCGACACCTACCGCGGCCCGTACGTGCCCGCGACGATCCCGGCGACGACCTACGGCGACCTCGGCCCGTGCCGCACGTTCGCCGTCCCCAACCTCCTGCTGGCCCGCAGCTCGCTGTCCCCCGACCTGGTCGAGGTCGTGACGAGGACCGTCTACACCGAGTCCGCGCGCATCGCGGCGGGCCACCCGGAGGCCGGGCGGATCAACGTGCGCACCGGCATCGCCACCGGCCGGGTGCCGCTGCACCGCGGCGCCGAGCGCTGGTTCCGGGCGAACAAGCGCTGACCGCCGAGCGCCGCCGAGCGCCGCCGTCAGCCGGTCAGCCCGTCAGCCGGTCAGCCGGTCGAGCGCCGCCCGCAGGAACGCGTCGCGGCGGCGCGCCAGCACGTCCGCCGTCAGGTCGGTGCGGCCCTGGTCGTGGATCGCGGGCAGCCAGGCCGCCACGTCGCCCGGGGTGCTCAGCGCGGCCTCCGCGTCCCACCGGGCGACCTCCGGCGCCGGTCCGCCCACCGCCGCGCACCACCCGTCGAGCACCAGGTCCGGGGCGTCCCCGCCGAGCAGCATCGCCGCGTCGCAGCGCAGGTTCCCGAGGTCGAGGCCGGGCGCGCCGACACCCGCGTACTCCCAGTCGACGACCCCCGTCACCTCGTCGCCCACCCACAGCACGTTGCCCTGCCACAGGTCGGCGTGGACGAGCACCGTCGGCCCGACCGGCGCGGGCAGCCGGTCCACCAGCGCCACGGCCTCGGCCACCAGCGACGACCCCGCCGCGTCCCGGGCGAACCCGCCGCCCACCCCGTCCAGCGGCCACCGTCGCCGCGGCAGCCCCGGCATGGGGTCCGCGACGACCTCCCGGAGGGCCGCCGCGACGGCGCCCAGCGCCCTGAGCCGGGCCGGGGACGGGGTGGGCGGCATCGCGCTGCCACCGGGCAGCGCCGTCGTGAGCAGCACCGGGAAACCGGCCTCCGCGCCGTCCACGTCGGCCGCGAGCACCCTCGGCGTCGGCAGGGCGTGCCGCTCCGCGAGCCGCAGCGCCGCGACCTCGGTGACGAGCCGCGCGCGACCGCCCGGGTCGTCGCGGCCGACCCGCAGCACGGCCCGCTCAGCCCCGTCGAGGTCGAGCGACCAGGGCGAACCTCCCTCGCGCAGCCCCCGTGCCCCCACCACCCGCGCGGCGTGGCGTTCGACCCAGCGCAGCACGCCTTCACCCGGACCGGTCATGGCGGCACGCTACCGGTGCCGCGCGCCGAGCAGCACCACCGCGTCCAGGCCGTGCGGTTCGGCGGCGCGCAGCGCCAGCGCGCCCCCCGCCGACTCGATCAGCTCCGCGCAGATCGCCAGGCCCAGGCCCGTGCCCGCCGTGTTCTGGTGGCGCGGGGCGCGCCAGAAGCGGCGCAGGGCGTCGGCCCGCTCCTGCTCGGTCAGGCCCTCGCCGTCGTCGGTGACGTGCAGCTCCACCCGCCCGTCGGCGGCGCGGCCCCAGACGCGCACGCGCGTGCCGCCGGACAGCCGGACCGCGTTGCCGACCAGCTCGTCCAGCACGCTGCCGAGCCCGCCGGGCGGTTCCAGCGCGCGCAGGCCCGGCGGCACGTCGACGTCGAGGCCCACCCCGGCCGCCGACGCCAGCGCGCGCCAGCCCGGCACGTGCGTGGCGAGCAGGCCGTCGACCTCGACCGGTTCGGCGGCCGAGGCGCTGTCCAGGCGGGTCGCGGCCAGCAGGGTGTCCAGCACGCGCCCCATCTCCTCGGCCTCGTCCACCGCGATGCGGTGCGCCTCGCGGGCCGCCTCGCCGTGCAGGTGCGGCTCCAGGTTGTCCACCGCGAGGCGCAGGCTGGCCAGCGGGTTGCGCAGCTGGTGGGAGGCGTCCGAGACGAACGCCCGCTGCCGGCGCAGCGCCCGGCCGACCACGCCGACCATGGCGTTGAAGCTCGCCGCGAGCCTGCGCAGCTCCGGCGGCCCGCCCACCTCGTCGGCGCGGGCGTCCAGCTCGCCGCCCGCGACCGCCGCGGTGGCCTCGTCCAGCTTGCGGACCGGCCGCAGCACCCACCGCGACAGCGGCCACGCCACCGCCGCCACCGCGAGCATCGGCACCAGGCCGACGAGGGCCAGCAGGCCCCACTGGCGCAGGACCGCCGCGCGCAGGCCGTCGGTGGGCGAGATCGTCACCACGGCGGCGACCACCTCGCTGTCGCGGCCCACCGGTTCGACGACGACCAGGTCCACGTCCTCCCACGGCCACACCGACCGGTCCGCCTCGCCCCGGTAGCCGCTGAACGCCGCGTCCAGCCCCGCGTCCACGGTCGGGTCGCCCAGGTCGAACGGCTCCCGCGACGCCGCCACCACCGCGCGGTCCGTGCCGATCAGGGCCGCCCGGATGCCGTAGAGCCGGTCGTAGCGGACCAGCTCGTCGCGCAGCGCCGTGAGGCGGCCCGACGCCAGGGCGTTCTCGGCGAGCGAGGCGAACCGGCTCGCGTCGCCCAGGCGGTCCAGGTGGACCTCCTGGCTCTCCCGCTGCACCAGCGCGAACGCGAGCGGCACGCCCAGCGCGGCTACCAGGGCGACCAGCAGCGGCACGATCAGGGCCAACAGGCGGCGGAGCACGGCCGTGCAACCTCCCCGCGGTGACGCGCGTCATCCCCGTCGAGGGCCGCGGTGGCCCTGACGAGGGGGAGTGGGAATGGTACGCAGGAGTGCGCTGCTGCTGGTCGCGGCACTGGGGTTGGCCCTCGCCGTGCCGGGCGCGGCGATCGCGGCGAACGCGTGCGCGCCGGTCGACTGGGGCTCGGGCGCCAAGCACGCCCCGTCCGGCAGCCCCCCCGCGCGGCTCAGCCGCCGATCGCGTCGAGTTCGGCGACCACGTCGGCGGGCAGCTCCAGCGCGCCCGCGGCGACGTTCTCGCGCAGGTGCGCCACCGACGACGTGCCGGGGATCAGCAGGACGTTCGGCGACCGCTGGAGCAGCCACGCCAGGGCGACGGCCATCGGGGTCTCGCCCAGCCGCCCCGCCACCGCGTCCAGGGCCCCGGACTGGAGGGGGCTGAACCCGCCCAGCGGGAAGTACGGGACGTAGGCGATGCCCTGGGCCGCGGTCAGCTCCACGAGGGCGTCGTCCTCGCGCCGGGCGATGTTGTACATGTTCTGCACGCACACGACGGGCGCGATCGACTGCGCCTCGGCGAGCTGGTCGGCGTCGACGGTGCTCAGGCCCAGGTGCCGGATCAACCCCTGCTCCCGCAGCTCGGCGAGCGCGCCGAACTGCTCGGCGATCGAGCCCGGCTCGGGCGTTTCGAGGCCGCCGACGCGCAGGTTCACCACGTCGAGCGCGTCGAGCCCGAGCCGCCGCAGGTTGTCGTGGACCTGCTCGCGCAGCTCGTCGGGCGTGCGGGCGGGCGGCCACCCGCCCTGCTCGTCGCGGCGGGCGCCCACCTTCGTGACGACGTGCAGGTCGTCCGGGTACGGGTGCAGCGCCTCGCGGATGATCTCGTTGGTGACGTGCGGCCCGTAGAAGTCGGCCGTGTCGATGTGCCGGATGCCCAGGTCGACCGCGGTGCGCAGCACCTCGACCGCGGCCGCGCGGTCCTTCGGCGGCCCGAACACACCGGGGCCGGCCAGCTGCATGGCGCCGTAGCCGACCCTGGTGAGGTCCAGGTCGCCGACGCGGTACGCGCCACCGGGCAGATCGTGGAGAGCCATCGTTCCCTTCCCGCTCGCCCGCGTCCGCGGCGAGCTGCGTCCACTGTGCACCCGTCCGGCCGGCGCGGTCAGCACCCCGTCGTCCCCGGGGGTGGCAGGACCAGGACCGGACCGGGCCGCCGACGTACGATGGTGGCGTGACCAGGTCGAACGCGCTGGGCGAGTACCTGCGTGCGCGGCGGGAGCTGGTGGACCCCGCGGACGCCGGGCTGCGCGTCGTCGGTGTCCGGCGGACCCCGGGGCTGCGCCGCGAGGAGGTCGCCACCCTCGCCGGCATCAGCGCCGACTACTACCTGCGCCTGGAGCAGGGCCGGGACCGCAACCCGTCGCCGCAGGTGCTGGAGGCGCTGGCCCGCGTCTTCGGGCTCGACGCGAGCGCGACGGCCTACCTGCTGGGCCTGTCCCCCGCCCGGCCCGCGCCGGCCAGGAGGCCGCGGCGCGAGGTCGTGCCCGACGGCATCCGCCAGTTGCTCCACACGATCGGGCTGCCCGCGTTCGTCGAGAGCCGCGCGTTCGAGGTGCTCGCCGCCAACCGGCTCGCGACCGCGCTGTCGCCGGGCATCCGGCCGGGGGACAACCGGCTGCGGTCGGTGTTCCTCGACGAGGCCGAGCGCGAGCTGAACCCCGACTGGGAGCAGCAGGTCGGCGGCATGGTCGCCGCGTTCCGCGCCTCGATCGGCACCGACGTGGACGACCCGCGCACCGCCCAGCTGGTCGGTGAGCTGTCGCTGGCCAGCGAGCTTTTCCGGCGGCTGTGGGCGCGGCACGACGTCAAGCCGCTCGCCGGGGGCGCGACCCGGCTGCGCCACCCCGTGCTGGGGATGCTGGAGCTGCGCCGGGAGAAGCTGCCGATCGGCGACTCCGGCGGCCAGCTGCTGGTCGTCTACCACGCCGAACCGGGCTCGGCGAGCGCCGAGGCGCTCACCCGGCTCGGCGAGATCGCCGGCGACGGCGACACCCCCGGCGGCGACACCGGCGGAGGGGACGCGCGCCGGCCGGCCTCCCACCGCCGGTAGCGGGGCGTCGGCCCGGTCAGGGGGCGACGCGCAGCACGACCTTGCCCCGCACGCGGCCGGTCTCCAGCAGCTCGTGCGCCCGCGCGGCCTGCTCCAGCGGGAACACCGCGGCCACCTCGACCTCGACGACGCCCTTGTCGATCAGCTCCGCCAGGCGGGTGAGGGCGGTGCCGTCCGGCTCGACCAGGAACGAGCGGGCCCGCACGCCCCGGTCGTGCGCCGCCCGGGCCAGCTCGGGCGACACGCCGCTGGGGACGGCGACCAGCAGCCCGCCGGGGACCAGCGTCGACAGCGACCGCGTGCTCGTGCCGTCGACCTCGTCGCCGACCAGGTCCACCACCACGTCGACGTCGCGCACGGCGGTCTCGAAGCGGGTGGTGGTGTAGTCGACGACCTCGTCCGCGCCGAGCCCGCGCAGCCAGTCGTGCTTGTCGGCGCGGGCGGTGCCCACGACGTGCGCGCCCAGGTGCTTGGCGACCTGCACGGCGAAGTGCCCCACGCCACCGGCGGCGGCGTGCACCAGCACCCGCTGACCGGCGCGGAGCCCGGCCGCGTCCACCAGGACCTGCCACGCGGTCAGCGCGGCCAGCGGCACGGCCGCCGCCGCGTCGTGGTCGAGGCTCGCGGGCTTGCGGGCGAACTGCCGGGCGGGCGCGGTGACGTACTCGGCGTAGCCGCCCGCGGCGCGCGGGAACCACGGCATCCCGTAGACCTCGTCGCCGACCTCCAGCGTGTGCACGCCGAAGCCGACCTCCTCCACCACGCCGGAGACGTCCCAGCCGACGGTGAACGGCGGCTCGCCCAGCACACCGGCCATCCCGCCGCCCGCCCTGGTCTTGTGGTCGACCGGGTTCACCCCGGCGGACACGACGCGGACCAGCACCTCCGTCGGCAGCGGCGCCGGCTTCGGCACCTCGGCCACCCGCAGGACCCCCGGACCGCCGAGGACGTCCTGGACGACGGCGCGCATGGTGCTCATCTGCTTCCTCCCACCCGGCCGGGCCCCGCGCCCGGCGACGGGCCGAACGCTACGCCGAAGGGAGTAGTAACCCGCAAGGGAGTCTACTATCCATCGGGAAGCATGCAGTTCAGAGCGACGAGGAGAGCGGTTGTGACGGCGACCTGCGCCACCGGGCAGCACGACAAGCACGACGTGTACGCCGCCCAGTGCCCCTGCCGGGACGTGCTGGACCTGCTGGCCAACAAGTGGGCGGCGCTGGCCATCGGCGCGCTGGAGGACGGGCCGCGGCGCTTCGGCGCGGTGCAGCGGCAGTTGGAGGGCGTGAGCCCCAAGGTGCTGACGAACACGCTGCGCAGGCTGGAGGAGGGCGGGTTCGTCGACCGCACGGTCTACCCGGCCGTGCCCCTGCACGTCGAGTACGCGCTGACCCCGCTGGGCCGCGGCGTCGCCCGGCCGCTGGGCGCGCTGCGCGACTGGGTCGAGGAGCACCTGCACGAGATCGGCCCCGCCTGAGGCCGGCCGGGTCCGACCGACTCGGGCTGGGCAGGGCAGGCCGGGTCGGGTCGGGCAGGTCGGGTCGGGTCGGGTCGGGCAGGCCGGGTCGGGCAGGCCGGGCGATCGTCCGCGGGCGACACCCGCTCCGGGGCCCTTCCGCAGGTGGGAGCCCCGGCGCCGGGCGGGGAGGCTACCCTGGGCGCATGCGGAGATCCGGGCTGGTGACGCGCACGCGTGGGCTGGGTGCCCACGACCACGTGTGCTGGCGCTACGACGACCCGCGCGACTTCCACGGGCACGTCCGCGAGTTCCTCGCCGAGGGCATGGCCGAGGGGCAGCGGGTCTGCTACGTCGGCACCGGCGACGTCGCCGACCTCGTCGGGCACCTGCGCGGCGTCGAGGGGGTCGACGAGGCCCTGCGCTCCGGCGCGGCCGCGGTCGCCTCGTTGGACGCCACCTACCCCGTGGACGCGGTGATCGAGCCCTCCGCGCAGGTCAGGACCTACGCCGAGGCCACCCGGGCCGCCCTGGCCGCGGGGTTCACCGGCCTGCGCGTCGCCGCCGACTGCACCTCCCTGGTGCGCACCCCCGAGCAGCTGGCGGCCTTCGCCCGCTACGAGCACCTGATCGACCGGTACATGACCGGGCACCCGTTCTCGGCGATGTGCGCCTACTCCGGCGCGGAGCTGGAGGACCGGGCGATCGCGGAACTGGCCTGCATGCACCCGAACACCAACAGCTCCTCCGCCGGTTTCCGGCTGCACGCCGCCGAGGGCGGGGTGGTCGTCCTGGGCGGCGAGGTGGACCTGTCCAACGGCGACCTGTTCACCCTCGCCCTGACGCGGGCCGCGCTGCGCCCCGACGGGGGGCGGCTCGTGGTCGACGCGAGCGAGCTGGCGTTCCTGGACCACCGCGCCCTGCTGCACCTGGCGGACCACGTCGCCGACCTGGGCGCGACCGCCGTGCTGCGCGCGCCGTGGCCCGGGATCGACACGCTCGTGGACCTGCTCGACATCACCGGCGTCCGGGTGGAGCGCGCCGCATGACGGTCACCGAGCTGCCGCCGGCGGGCGACTTCGTGCACCCTGCCCTGTTCTACGGGTCCGACGAGGAGTACCTGCGGGTGCTCGTGCCCTTCGTCACCGACGGCCTGGCGCTGGGCCACCCGGTCGCCGCGGCGGTCCCCGGCGAGCGGGTGGCGCTGCTGCGCGAGGCCCTGGCCGACGCCGCCGACGACGTGCTGCTGCTCGACATGGAGGTCGAGGGCCGCAACCCCGGCCGGATCATCCCGGGCGTGCTGCGCCGGTTCGCCGACGGCCACCCCGACGCGCACGTGCGGATCATCGGCGAGCCGATCTGGGCGGGGCGCTCCGCCGACGAGTACCCCGCCTGCGCCCAGCACGAGGCCCTCATCAACCTCGCGTTCGCCGGGCGCGACGTCAGCATCGTGTGCCCCTACGACACCACCGCGCTCGACGAGCGCGTGCTGACCGACGCGCTGGCCACCCACCCCGAGGTGTGGGAGGCGACCCGGCGGTACGGCAGCGGCCACTACGCCCCCGACGCCGTCGTCGGCCGCTACAACGAGCCCCTCGACACCCCCGCGGACGCCGCGGCGCTCGACGCGGCCACGACCGCCGACATCCGCGGCGCGCGGCGGTTCGCCACGGCGGAGGCGCAGCGCCTCGGCCTGACCGCCGAACGGGTCGCCCAGGTCGCGCTGATCGTCACCGAGCTGGTGACCAACAGCCTCCGGCACACCGGCGGCGGCTGCCGGCTGACCGTCTGGCGCGACCCCGGGCACGTCGTCTGCGCGGTTCGCGACGGCGGTCACCTCACCGACCCACTGGCGGGCCGCCGACCGGCCGGCGCCGACCGGTCCGGCGGGCGCGGCCTGCTGGTCGTCAACCACCTGGCGGACCTGGTTCGCACGTACACCACCCCGCACGGCACGACCGTGCGCGCCTACCTGCGCACGACCCCCTGACGGGACGCGACCGCCGGGTCAGGCCGGCCGGACGCGGCGCAGGGCGTCGAGGTACTCGGTGATCGCGTCGCGGTTGCGCACGAGGCTGCGGATGCGCCGGTCCATCTGGTCGCGCTCGTGCTCCAGCTGGGCGATCATCTCCGGCGTGGTCTCGGGGTCCGCGAACGAGTGGATGTCCCGGGGCGTGGTCAGGCACGGCAGGATCTGCTTGATGATGCGGGTCGGCAGGCCGGCGGCGAGCAGCTCGCGGATCTGGAGGACGCGGTCGACGTCGCCCTCGGCGTAGTCGCGGTACCCGTTGGGGTTGCGCGCGGCCTTGATGAGGCCCTGCTCCTCGTAGTAGCGCAGCAGCCGGCGGGACGTGCCCGTGCGCTCCGACAGGCACCCGATGCGCATGTGACCCACCCCATGTCGTGCCGGCTTGACCCTCACACCGGTGTGAGGGTTCGAGCATACGATCATGGCGAACCCCCGCACCGCACCACCGGGCCGCACCACCGCGGCACGGGGTGGCGAACTGCCCCTGTCGGCCCTGACCGCCCTGTCCACGGCGGCCTTCCTGGCGATCCTGACCGAGGCCCTGCCCGCCGGCGTGCTGCCGGCGCTGAGCCGCGACCTGTCCGTCGGCGAGCCGGCCGCGGGGCAGGCGCTGACGGTCTACGCGGTCGCGACCGCCCTGTCCGCGATCCCCCTGTCCGCGCTCACCGCGACGTGGCGGCGCAAGCCGCTGGTGCTGGGCGCCGTGGCCGGGTTCGCGGTCGCCAACACGGTCACCGCCCTGTCCTCCGACTACGCCCTCACCCTGGTGTTCCGCTTCGCCGCCGGGGTGGCCGCCGGGCTGGTCTGGGCGCTGCTCGTCGAGTACGCCCGCGGCATGGCACCACCGCACCTGCAGGGCCGCGCCATCGCGGTGACCATGGCGGGCGTGCCGCTCGCGCTGTCGCTGGGCATCCCCCTGGGCACGTTCCTCGGCGAGGTGTTCGGCTGGCGGCTCGCGTTCCACCTGGTGACCGCGACCGCGGTCCTGCTGCTCGGGTGGATCGCGCTCGTCGTGCCCGACCTGCCGGGGCGCGGGCGCGGGACGCGGGCGCCGTTCCGGCAGGTCCTCGCGCGCCCCGGCGTGGCGGCGGTGCTCTTCGTGGTGGCCGCGTGGGTGTTGGCGCACAACGTGCTCTACACCTACGTCGCCACGTTCCTCGCCGACCGGGGCATGGGCGACGCGGTCGACGTCGTGCTGCTGGTCTTCGGCGTCGCCTCCCTGGTCTCCATCTGGGTCACCGGCGCGGGGGTGGACCGCCGGCTGCGGCACCTGACGATCGCGAGCGCCTGCCTGGTCGCGGCGGCGGCCTCGCTCCTGGCGGTCCTCGCGGACGTGCCCGCCCTCGTGCACGTCGCGGCGGCGCTGTGGGGCCTGGGCTGGGGCGGCGTCACGACCCTGCTCCAGACCGCGGTGACCGACGCGGGCGGTGACGAGGCGCAGGCCCTGCTGGTCACGACGTGGAACGCCGCCATGGCCGCGGGCGGCGCGGTCGGCGGCGTCCTGCTCGACGCGCTCGGCCCGCGCTCGTTCCCGTGGAGCGTGCTCGCGCTGGTGCTGCCGGTGCTGCTGGTCGTCGTGCTGGGACGCGCGCACGCCTTCCCGCCGCACCGGCCGGGGACCGCCGCCGGGCCGGTCAGCGCACGCTGACCGAGCCGTCGCCGGAGCGGGCGCACGCCACCGAGCGGGTGGTCGCGGTGGCCGCCCCGGCGAGGCACCGGCCGAGCACCTCGTGACCGGACGCGTTGGGGTGCCAGGACTCCTGGCAGGTCTGGAAGTGCTGCACGCAGGTCTGGGCGATCCGCTGGACGGCGATCTTGTCGCGGCCGGCGAGGCTGGTGACGAACACCCCGCTCGGGCCGTCCTGCAACCGGATGGGCGTGGCCAGGGCGTTCGCCGGGCTGCCGGGCTGCTCGCACAGCCGCGCGCCGTCGAAGGCCCGCTGCACGTCGAGGTGCACCAGGTCGGCGCCGGGGAACTCGGCGGACAGCGCGGTGTGCGCGGACCGGACCACGGTGCCCAGCCCGGCGGAGAACACGTGCCCCGGCGCGAGGCTCGCGCGGTGCACGGGGCAGCCCGCCGCGTACCGCTCGGCGCCGAGGTCGCGGAACTTGTCCCGGGTGTCGCTGCGCCCGTCCTCCTCGTGGTACTGGGCGGCGATGTCGAGCGGGAGCGGGTTGGTGTAGTCCTGGAGGACGACCCGGTGCCGCCCGTCGGCGTCGACCTGCGCCAGGGTGGTCAGCAGCAGGCGCAGCGCCGCGGTGGTCTCGGCCGTCGCCGCCGCGATCTCGGCGTCGGTGGCCAGGTCGGACACCGCGCACGGCTCCTGCGGCACGTCGCCCGCCCAGAACTCCCACCAGCCGGTCCAGGCGTCGGCGATGAAGCGGTTGGCGCACAGCGAGGCGACGTCGCCGAAGGTGAACGCGCTGTTGTTCGAGCCGAGCCCGACCAGGACCAGGTCCACGTCGTGCGTGCTCGCGACGGCGCGGAGCTGGTCGAGCTGGGAGGCGACGGACCGGCCCTTGGCCCGGTTCGCGGAGGGGTTGGCGATGTCGTGCGGCTGCCCGCCGGAGCACGCCAGGTTGACCCTGGCCTGGATGCCGGGCAGGTCGGCGCGGTGCAGGGAGGCGTTGGCCGAGCGGTGGCAGAAGAACGCGTTGGCGTTGGGCGCGGACCAGCCGGGGAAGCCCTGCGGCACGCCGTCGACGTCGGTCACCGGCAGGTAGTCGCCCGCGCCCTCGCCGCTGACGAAGCTGTCGCCCAGCGCGACGGCCGCGGTCGGCAGGGCGGCGGCCCCGACGTCCGGGGTGGCGGGGGCGGCGGTGGCGCCCTGGGCGCCGGACCAGGCGAGCGCGACGGCCAGGACCGCCGCGGTCGCGGAGCAGCGGAGCAGGGACACCACGGCCTCCTCGATGACACCGCGCTGACGTGAAAAGATTTCGAGTCGCATGGCAGCACAGGGCGGTGCGACCGTCAAGGCGGCGCGGGGCCGTCGCCGGCCGTTCCCGCCGGGTGGACGCGCAGACCTTCGGCAACCCGTCCGGCGGCGCGGGCGAACGCGGCGGTGGCGCGGCTGCGGGACCCCTCCGGCCAGGCCACCGCGATCGTCGTGAGCGGACCGTCCGGCACCGGGACGGCGACCACGCCCTCGACCAGGTGCCGCCGCGCCGACGCGGGCAGCACGGCCGCGGTCCGGCCCAGCGCGATCAGCTGCATGAGCTGCCCGGCGTCGCGCACCACCGGCCCGCTCCCCCGCGCACCGGGGTGCCCCCCGCCGGCGGCCCCCTCCGCCCCCGCCCAGCGGGGCAGGCGCTCCCCCGCCAGGTCGGCCGGCGTGACCGCGGACCGACCGGCCAGCGGGTGGGTCGCGGGCAGCACCGCGACCGCGGGCTCCACGAGCAGCGGTTCGGTGTCGAACCCGGTGACGTCCTCGTGCGGCAGGTGCAGGATGCCGACGTCGGCCCGCCCGTCGCGCAGGATGCCCGCCGCCTCGCCGATGCCGCACACCAGCACGTCGACCGGGAGGGCGTCCGGCTCGGTCGCGTAGGCGTCCAGCAGCGGGCCGAGCAGACCTCCGTCGCCGCCCGGTTTCGTCACCAGCACCAGCTCGGGTCGCGGCTGCCCGGCCCGGGTGGCCCGCCTGCCCGCCGCCGCCACCGCGTCCAGCGCCCGGCGCGCGCCGTCCAGCAGCACCTCGCCCGCGGCGGTCAGCTCCACCCTCCGGCTGGTCCGCTCGAACAGCGCCACGCCCAGCCGGTGCTCCAGCCGCCGGATCGCGCGGGACAGCGGCGGCTGCGCGAGCCCGAGGCGGCCGGCGGCGCGGCCGAAGTGCAGTTCCTCGGCCACCGCGACGAAGTAGGCCAGCTCCCGGGTCTCCAGGTCCACACCCCCAGGGTATTGATCGAGACCGGAGTCGTCATCGCCCCGACCGGGCCGCCCGTGGTGGGGTCGGTGGCATGACCGACAACAGGATCGCGCTCGTCACCGGCGCCAACAAGGGCATCGGCTACCGGATCGCCGAGCAGCTCGCCGGGCTCGGCCTGACCGTGCTGCTCGCCGCCAGGGACCGGCGGCGGGGCGAGGAGGCCGCCGCCGCGCTCGGCGTCCACCCGATCGTCCTCGACGTGACCGTCCCCGCCACCGCCACCGCCGCGGCGGCCGAGGTGGAGCGGCGGTTCGGCCGGTTGGACGTCCTGGTCAACAACGCCGGGATCACCGGCCCGCACGGGCAGGCGCCGGGCGCGGTCGGCCTCGACGTGGTGCGGGAGGTGTTCGAGACGAACGTCTTCGGCGTCATCGCGGTCACCGACGCGATGCTGCCGCTGCTGCTGCGCTCACCGGCCGCGCGCGTCGTGAACGTCTCCAGCGGGGTGGGGTCGCTGACCGCCCTGGGCGATCCCGGGCACCCGCTGGCCGCCCTGCCGGCGGGCCTCGCCTACCCGCCGTCGAAGACCGCGCTCAACGCCGTCACCGTGCAGTACGCCAAGGCACTCGCCGACCGGGGTGTCCTGGTCAACGCCGTGGACCCCGGCTACTGCGCCACGGACCTCAACGGCCACCGCGGCTCCCGCCCGGCGTCTTTGGGCGCGGCGGTCGCCGTGCGCCTGGCGACCCTGGGCCCGGACGGCCCCACCGGCGGTTTCCACGACGAGGACGGACCGGTCGCCTGGTGAGGTGACGCCGAGCGGGTCGGCGTCACCTCGGCGGGGTCGCGTCGGCGGGGTCGCGTCGGCGGGGTCGCGTCGGCAGGGGCGCGTCAGCAGGGGCGCGTCAGCAGAGGCGCGTCAGCAGGGTCGCGTCGGTGGGGTCGCGTCGGTGGGGTCGCGTCGGTGGGGTCGCGTCGGTGGGGTCGCGTCGGTGGGGTCGCGTCGGTGGGGTCGCGTCGGTGGGGTCGCGTCGGTGGGGTCGCGTCGGTGGGGTCGGGTCGGTGGGGTCGCGGCCCGCGCGCCGGCCTGGGTCCCGCGCCGGTCACACCCCGACCGGGTCGAGGTAGCCCACGAGCCGCTCGGCCAGTTCGACCGGGTGGCTGGTGGCGACGCAGTGCGCGCCGTCGATCTCGTCCGGCTCCAGCCCGAGCCGCTCGCGCGCCACGCGGCGCTGGAAGTCCGGCGTGAAGAACCGGTCGTCCCGGCACAGCAGCACGCGCGTCGGCACGTCGGGCAGCGCGTCCAGCGGCCACGGCTCGCCGTACTCGGCGCTGACCTGCGGGCGGCCGTGGGCGAGTGCCCGTGCCGCCACGTCGGCCGGGACGCCGGTGAAGAACGTCTCGGCGTCGCTGAGCCCCTCCGGTCCGGCGAAGCCGGTGTTCGCCCACCAGTCGCCCGGCGCCTCCCCCGGCGACGGGATCATCCCGGCGAGGAACACCAGCAGCCGCGCGGGCAGCTCCGCGCACACCAGCGGCGCGGTGAAGCCGCCGTAGGAGTGGCCGACGACGACCAGGTCCCGGCGGTCGCCGATCGCGTCGACCGCGGTCCGGGTGAACTCCGCGAACCCGGCCGCCGGGTCCTCGATCGGCAGGTCGGGCGCGACCACGTCGTGCCCGCGGCGGCGCAGCTCCGGTTCGAGGAGCTCGAAGTCGTGACGGCTGCCGCCCCCACCGTGGACCAACACGAAGGTGCTCATGGGGCACAGCGTGCCAAAGGGGTCCGACAGCGGACCGGAAACGGCGGGAACGCTCGGCCCGGCCGCCGCTGGGCGGCAGCCGGACCGGGCCTCGCAGGCCCCCTCGCGGGAGGCGGGCTACAGGGGCGCGGGACCGCGCACCGGCCGGGAAAGCGGGAGCCGCCCGGATCGGTTCCCCGATGGGCGGCTCCCGTCGACACGACCTGGTGCGGGTCAGGGCGGGGAGACCGCGCAGGTTCGCGGGCACCGGCGCACGACGACCGGGTGGCAGCGCCGCGCGCCCCGCTCCCGCGTTCCCGTCATGACCGGCTCCTCGTCCCCGTTCCTTCGCACGGCGAAGTATGCGCGACGCCGGAACGGCCTCGCAATCGCATTTCCGTCCCGGGTGGACCGGTGGACGGGGCAGGTGGGGTGAGCGGGGTGGACGGGTGGTCCGGTGACGCCGTCGCGATGACCGCGCACTCCCGACGCCCTCGCTGCGCCGGGACGCACCGCGCCGCCCGTGCCGCTCCGGCACGGGCACCGCCGGTCACGCCGCCGACCGGGCGACACCGGACCACCCTCTCCCACTCCCCGCCCGCTCCCGGCCAGTCGGGAGCGGACACCCGCACGGCACGTGACCGGCCCGGCGCACCACAGGTACCGCGGGAAGATCAGTTCTAAGCGCACCGCCCACCGCGACCACCCGATCGTGTCCACCTCGCCGGCGGTGACGCGGAGCGCCCCCTGCCCCTACGCTCGCCCCCACGACCGACCGCCCGGCCACCCCACCAGGAGGGGACGGGCCCGGAAGGAGGCGGGCACCACGTCCACCCCACCCGGCGCACCGCGCGACGACCCCGACCTCACCGTGCCCTCGGCCGCCCGCGCCTACGACTACTTCCTCGGCGGCGCGCACAACTTCGCCGTCGACCGCGCGTTCGCCGAGGGGGTGCTCCGGATCGCGCCCTCGGTGCCCGCCGTCACCCGGCTCAACCGCTCCTTCCTGCGCCGCGCGGTCACGTTCTGCCTGGACCAGGGCATCCGCCAGTTCCTCGACCTCGGCTCGGGCATCCCGACCGTCGGCAACGTGCACGAGATCGCCCGGCAGGTGGACCGGCTGTCCCGCGTCGTCTACGTCGACCACGAGCCGGTGGCCTGCGTCCACGCCCGGCGGCTGCTGGCCGGCGACCCGCTCGCCACGATCGTCAAGGCCGACATCCGCGACCCCGCCGCCGTGCTCGACCACCCGGACACCCGACGGCTCCTCGACTTCACCGAGCCGATGGCGCTGCTGATGGTCGGCGTGCTGCTGTTCGTCGCCGACGAGGACCGCCCCGGCGACCTGGTCGCCACCTACCGGGAGCGGTTGGCGCCCGGCAGCCTCCTGGCCATCTCGCACATCGCCGACGAGCACGCCGCGCCGGAGCTGCGGGCCGAGGTGGCGCGCCTGGTCGACGCCTACGCGGCGGCCGACGAGTACGTCCACGTCCGCACCCGCGCGGAGGTCCTGGCGTGGTTCGGCGGCGCGGACCTGGTCGAGCCCGGCCTGGTGTTCCTGCCGGACTGGCGGCCCGACACCCCGTCGGAGCTGGACAGCCCCGCCAGGGCGCTCGGGTACGGCGGCGTGGCCCGGATCGGTCACCCGGCCGGTCGGGAGCGCCGGTAACCGGGGCGGACTCAGCGAGCGCGGCGGACGCGGCGAGCGCGGCGGACGGCTCAACGTTGAAACGTACCAGCGCGGAACCGCACCGCGGGAACACCTCCCACTACGGTGCCGCAACGATGAACTCCGCATCTCGGGGAAGTTGCCGGAGGACCGTTGACGCTCACGCGAACTGCACCTAACCTCGCGCTTCATCACCTCTTTGAAACATTTCAGCGCGGGAGGTCGCGGATGGGCCCGGAGCGGGCGGCTCCACTGCTGGAGGTGCGCGACGTCGCCAAGTCGTTCGGTGCGGTCGCGGCGGTCCGCGGCGTGTCGTTCCCGCTGTTCGGCGGTGAGGCGCACGCGCTCGTCGGGGAGAACGGGGCGGGCAAGTCGACCGTCGTGAAGGTGCTGGCCGGCGTGCACGAGCCCGACTCGGGCGCGGTCGTGCTCGACGGCGAGGAACTGCGGCTGACCGGACCCGCGTCCGCGCGGGAGGCGGGCATCGCGGTGATCTACCAGGAGCCGACGCTGTTCCCGGACCTGTCGGTGGCCGAGAACATCTTCATGGGCCGCCAGCCGCTGGGCGGGTTCGGCCGGATCGACCGGGCGGCGGTCAGGGCGGGGGCGGTGCGGCTGTTCGAGCGGCTCGGCGTGCGCCTCGACCCGGACCGCCCCGCGCGCGGCCTGTCCATCGCCGACCAGCAGCTGGTGGAGATCGCCAAGGCGCTGTCGCTGGACGCCCGGGTGCTGGTGATGGACGAGCCGACCGCCGCGCTGTCCGGGGTCGAGGCGGAGCGGCTGTTCGCCGTCGTCCGGGCGCTGTGCGCGCAGGGCGCGGCGGTGCTGTTCATCTCCCACCGGTTCGACGAGGTGTTCGCGCTGTGCGAGCGGATCACCGTGGTGCGGGACGGCGCGTGGGTGTCGACCGACCGGGTCGCCGACGTGACCGTGGACCAGGTGGTGCGGCGCATGGTCGGCCGCGACGTCTCCGCGCTGTTCCCCAAGGAGGACGTCGAGCCCGGTGACGTCGTGCTGGAGGTCGACGGGCTGACCCGGCACGGCGTGTTCGCCGACGTCTCCTTCTCCGTGCGGGCGGGCGAGATCGTCGCGCTGGCGGGCCTGGTGGGCGCCGGGCGCAGCGAGATCGTGCGCGCGGTGTTCGGGGTCGACCGCTACGACGCGGGCGAGGCGCGGGTGGACGGGAAGAAGCTGCCGGTCGGCTCCCCCGCCGCCGTGGTCGCCGCCGGTGTCGCGCTGGTCCCGGAGGACCGCCGCCAGCAGGGCCTGGTGGTGGAGATGTCGATCGAGCGCAACGCGACGCTCACCCGGCTCGGGCCGCTGGCGCGGCTGGGCCTGCTGGGCGGGCGCGCCGAACGCCGTGCCGCGCGCGAGTGGACCGAGCGGCTGCGGGTGAAGTACGGGCGGCTGTCGGACGCCGTCGGCACCCTGTCGGGCGGCAACCAGCAGAAGGTGGTGCTGGCCAAGTGGCTGGCGACCGGCCCTCGGGTGCTGATCGTCGACGAGCCGACCCGCGGCATCGACGTGGGCACGAAGGCCGAGGTGCACCGGCTGCTGTCGCGCCTGGCCGCCGACGGCGTCGCCGTCCTCATGGTGTCCTCGGAACTGCCCGAGGTGCTCGGCATGGCCGACCGGGTGCTGGTCGTGCACGAGGGGCGGATCACCGCCGAGCTGTCCCGCGCGGAGGCGACCGAGGAGTCCGTCATGTTCGCGGCGACCGGGCAGGTGGCCGCGTGAGCACCGCGCGGGGCGGGGACGTGCCGCGCGACGGGGCCGCGCGGTTCGCGCGCCGGCTGTGGGCCGTGCGCGAGGTCGGCATCGTGGTGGCCCTCGGGCTGCTGGTGCTGGTCACCACCCTGGACAACCCGGGTTTCCTGTCGCCGCAGAGCCTGCGGGACCTGCTGCTGGGCGCGGCGGTCCTGGTGGTGCTCGCGGTCGGGCAGACCGCGGTGGTCGTGTCCCGCAACATCGACCTGTCGGTGGGCGCGGTGCTGGGGCTGTCCGCGTTCGCCACCGGCACGCTGCTCAGCTCCGCGCCCGGCACGCCGATCGTGCTCGTCGTGCTGGTGGGGCTCGGGCTCGGCGCGCTGTGCGGCGTGGTCAACGGCGTGCTGGTGGCCGCCGCGCGGGTGCCCGCGCTGGTGATCACGCTGGGCACCCTCTACGTCTTCCGCGGCGTGGCCCACTCGTGGGCCGGGGGCCGGCAGGTCAACGCCTCCGACATGCCCCGCGACTTCCTGCGCCTGGGCACGTCGACCGTGCTCGGCGTGCCGGTGCTGGCGCTCGTCGCGCTGGTCGTGGTGGTCGTCGTCGGGTACTACCTGCGCTCCTACCGCGGCGGGCGGGAGCTGTACGCGATCGGCTCCGAACCGGCCGCCGCCCGGCTGTCCGGCATCCCGGTGGGCCGGCGGGTGTTCGGCGCGTTCGTCGCCTGCGGCGCGCTGGCCGGGCTCGCCGGGGTGCTGTACGCGGCGCGCTTCGGCACCCTCGACGCCACCGTGGGCACCGGCATCGAGCTCCAGGTCGTCGCCGCGGCCGTGGTCGGCGGGGTGGCGATCTTCGGCGGCAGCGGGAGCGTCTACGGGGCGGCGCTCGGCGCGCTGCTGCTCACCACCATCGGCAGCTCGCTCGCGGTGCTGCGGATCAACCCGTTCTGGCAGCAGGCGGTGGTCGGCGCGCTGATCCTGGCCGCCATCGGCATCGACCGGTTGCTCGCGCTGCGCGCGGCGAACCGCCTGCGGGGGAGGTCTTCCCATGGCGCCTGACACCGGGCGGCGGGACGTGCTGCGCTCCGCCCTGGCCCGCTGGGACGTGCTGCTGCTCGTGGTGCTGGCCCTCGTCGCGGTGGTGGCCGGGCTGCTGGTGGACGGCTTCGCCAGTGGCCGGAACCTCCAGTTCCTGCTGCTCGACGTGGTCGCCGTCGCGCTGATCGCCCTGCCGCTGACGCTCATCGTCGTCACCGGCGAGATCGACCTGTCGGTGGCCAGCACGCTCGGCCTGTGCAGCGCCGTGATGGGGCGGCTGTGGGTGGCGGGCCTGTCGCTGGAGGTCGTCGTCGTGCTCACCGTGCTGCTGGGCGCGGTGCTCGGCGCGGTGAACGCCGTGTTCGTCACCCGGTTCGCGCTGCCCTCGCTCGCGGTCACGATCGGCACGCTCGCCGCCTACCGCGGCCTGGCGTTCGTCGTGCTGGGCGACCAGGCGGTGGCGGACTTCCCGTTCAGCTGGACCGGCGCGGCGAGCAGCACGGTCGGCGGCGGCGCCGTGCCGTGGGCGGTGGTGGTGGCGCTGGTGCTCGCGGTCGTGTTCGGCGTCGTGCTGCACGCGACCCCGTTCGGCCGGTCGCTGTACGCGATGGGCAACAACGCCGAGGCGGCCTCGTTCGCGGGCATCCGGGTGGCCAGGGCGAAGTTCCTGCTGTTCGTCGTGTCCGGCGCGGTGTCCGGCCTCGCGGGTGTCTACTGGACGCTGCGGTTCGCCAGCGCGCGGGCGGACAACGCCGCCGGCCTGGAGCTGGCGGTGGTGGCCGCCGTGCTGCTCGGCGGCGTCTCGATCTTCGGCGGGCGCGGCACCCTGCTCGGGGTGCTGGCCGGGGTGCTGCTGCTCGGCGCCGTCCGCAACGCCCTCCAGCTCGCCGACGTCGCCGCCGACACGCTCAACGTGGTCACCGGCGGCCTGCTGATCGCCTCGGTCGTGGTGCCCAACGCGGTCGGCCTCGGCCGCGCCCGGTGGCGGCGACGACGGCGCACGGCCTGACCCGGCCCTGCCCTGCACCACCTCCGCCCTGCACCACCTCTGCTCAGCGCCACCTCTGCTCAGCACCACCTCTCTCCGCACCACCTCTCTCTCCGCACCGACGACGAAGTCACCTGCCGAGAAAGGACAGCCGATGTCACAGCCCAAGCGCACCCCGCGCCTCGGCATGATCGCGACCGCGCTGGCGGTCGTGCTGGTCACCGCCGCGTGCGGCGGCACGACCCGGGGCTCCGAGGAGGACGCCCCCGCGGGCAACCGGGCCACCGGGCAGGCCGACCCGGACGCGCCGCTGACCGAGGGCCTGGACGTGGCGTTCCTGCCCAAGCAGGTGAACAACCCGTACTTCACCGTCTCCGACGGGGGCGGCAAGTCGGCCGTCGAGGAGTTCAAGGGCTCCTACAAGGAGGTCGGCCCCTCCGAGGCGAGCGCCTCGTCCCAGGTCAGCTACATCAACACGCTGACGCAGCAGGGCACGGACGTCATCGTGACCTCCGCGAACGACCCGAACGCGATCTGCGGCGCGCTCAACGGCGCGCGCCAGGCGGGGGCCAAGGTCGTCACGTTCGACTCCGACACCAAGCCCGAGTGCCGCGACGTGTTCGTCAACCAGGTGACCGGCGAGGGCATCGCCAAGACCCAGGTCGAGCTGATCTCGGAGCAGATCGGCGGCGAGGGCAAGATCGCGATCCTGTCGGCCACGCCGAACGCGACCAACCAGAACGCCTGGATCGAGCTGATGCGCGCGGAGCTGGGCAAGCCCGAGCACAGCGGGATCGAGCTGGTCACCGTCGCCTACGGCAACGACGAGGACCAGAAGTCGTTCCAGGAGACGCAGGGCCTGCTGCGGTCCTACCCGGACCTGAAGGGCATCGTCTCCCCCACCACGGTCGGCGTCGCCGCGGCGGCCCGCTACCTGTCCGGCTCGGAGTACCGGGGCAAGGTCGCGCTGACCGGGCTCGGCACGCCGAACCAGATGCGCGAGTTCGTCAAGGACGGCACGGTGCGGTCCTTCGCGCTGTGGAAGCCCGCCGACCTGGGCTACCTGGCCGCCTACGCGGGCGCGGCGCTCGCGTCCGGGCAGATCACCGGCAAGGAGGGCGAGAAGTTCAAGGCGGGCAGGCTCGGCGAGTACACCGTGGGGGCGGACGGCGTGGTCGTGCTCGGCCCGCCGACCGTGTTCGACGCGGCCAACATCGACGAGTTCCGGTTCTGAGCGGGCGGGGGACGTCGGTGCACCGCGTGTGCTTCACGCTCCGGGTGGACCCGGAGCGGCTGGACGAGTACCGGGCCCGGCACGCCGAGGTGTGGCCGGAGATGCTGGCCGCGCTGCGGGACGCCGGGTGGCGCTCCTACACGCTGCACCTGGCCGACGACGGCCTGCTGGTGGGCGTGCTGGAGACCGACGACTTCGCGGCGGCGCGGGCTGCGATGGAGGCCACCGACGTGAACCGGCGGTGGCAGGCGGAGATGGCGGGGTTCTTCCCGGACCTCGCGGACGGCCGCGCGGACCGCGGGGTGCGGGTGCTGGACGAGGTGTTCGACCTGGACGCGCAGCTCGCCCGGCACGGCGGGGCGACGACGTCGTGACGACGCGGCCGGTCGGCGTGCCGAGGTGCGCCGACCGGCCGCGGTCGACCGGCCGCGGGCCGGGCGATGGCGAGCCGGGTGGTCGCGGATCGACCGGGAGAGGACCGATCGCCGGCGGGTCAGCCGATGGCGCTCGCCGGGCGGGTGCGGGTGGACTCGCGCATGACCAGCTCCGGTTCGAACACCCGCCGCTGGTGGACGTGCCCGCCCGGGTTGCGCGCCTCGTCCAGCAGCAGTTCGGCCGCCGTGCGCCCGAGGAGCTGCCGGGGCTGGGCCACCGAGGTCAGCGGCACCGCCGCCGCGGCGGCGAACTCGATGTCGTCGTAGCCCACGATGGCCAGGTCGTCGGGCACCCGCAGGCCGAGCCGCACGGCCTGCTGGAGCAGCCCGAGCGCGAGCATGTCGTTGGCGCAGAAGGCCGCCGTGGGACGCCGCGCGGTGGGCAGCCCGGCCAGGCGCTGACCGGCGCGCCTGCCCTCGGCCACGTCCAGCCGGTCCGTCTCCAGCACGGTGAGCGGTTCCGCGCCCGCGCGGGCGAGGGCCTGCTCGGCGCCCGCCACCCGGTCGGCGACCTGGCCGATGGAGCGCGGGCCGCCGACGAAGGCGATCCGGCGGTGGCCGGTGTCGAGCAGGTGGGAGACGGCGAGGTCGCCGCCGAGCACGTCGTCGACCGACACCGAGCACCGGTCGGGCCCCGCGCCCCGGTCGACGAGCACGACGGGCGTGCCCCGCGCCGCCAGCGCCGCGATGCGCGGGTCGTCCTCCTGGACGGGGGTGATCAGGATGCCCTCCACCCGCTGCTGCTCCAGCAGGTCCAGGTAGTGCACCTGGCGGTCGCGGTCCTCGCCGCCGTCGCACAGGAACAGCGCGAGCCCGGCCTCGTCGGCCACCCGCTGCGCGCCCGCGGCCACGTCGGTGAAGAACGGGTTGCGGGTGTCCAGCACGACGTAGGCGAGGGTGCGGCTGGTGCCGCCGCGCAGCTGCCGGGCGGACTCGTTGCGCACGAACCCCAGTTCGGCGATCGCGTCCAGCACCCGCCTGCGGGTCCGGTCGGACACCATCTCGGGGCGGTTGAGGACGTTCGACACCGTGCCCAGCGCGACCCCGGCGCGCGCGGCGACGTCCTTCATGCTCGGTGCCGACACCGCGTTCCCTGCCCCTCCGGACGACGTGGGTGCGGGCTGAAACGTCCAGGCACCCGGTGGTCACAGGAGCCTAGCAGGCGAAACGCACCGCGCTCGGCCACACGGGGATCTTCGGGTGACACTGTTGTGAAACGTTCCAAAAACAGCTACCGTCCGGGTGGCCGGAACCCCACCGCGGTCGAGAGGAACGACGTGTGATGTCCCCACAGGAGGTCCCACCGGAGGCCCTGTCCGGCCTCGACGGGTTCACGATCGAGGTGCCCAGCTGGGCGTACGGGAACTCCGGCACCCGCTTCAAGGTGTTCACCACGCCGGGCACGCCGCGCGACCCGTTCGAGAAGATCGCCGACGCCGCGCGGGTGCACGCGCTGACCGGCCTGGCGCCGCGGGTGTCGCTGCACGTCCCGTGGGACCGGGTCGAGGACTTCGACCGGCTGCGCGCGCACGCCGAGGGCCTGGGCGTGCGGATCGGCGGCATCAACTCGAACCTGTTCCAGGACGACGACTACAAGCTCGGCTCGCTGACCCACGTCGACCCCCGCGTGCGGGCCAAGGCGGTCGCGCACCACCTCGACTGCGTCGACGTGATGCGCGCGACCGGCTCGACCGACCTCAAGCTGTGGCTGCCCGACGGCACGAACTACGCGGGCCAGGACTCGTTGCGCGGCAGGCAGGACCGCCTGGCCGAGTCGCTGCGCGAGATCTACGCGGCGCTCGACCCCGAGCACCGGCTGCTGGTGGAGTACAAGTTCTTCGAGCCGTACTTCTACTCGATGGACATCCCCGACTGGGGGACCGCGCTGCTGCACTGCCAGGCGCTGGGCGAACGGGCGCAGGTCGTGCTGGACACCGGGCACCACGCGCCGGGCACCAACATCGAGTTCATCGTGATGCAGCTGCTGCGGGCCGGGCGGCTGGGCGCGTTCGACTTCAACTCCCGCTACTACGCCGACGACGACCTGGTCGTGGGCTCGGCCGACCCGTTCCAGCTGTTCCGGATCATGGTCGAGATCGTCGCGCAGGGCGCGCACCGCCCGGAGTCGGGCGTCAACTTCATGCTCGACCAGTGCCACAACATCGAGGACAAGATCGCGGGCCAGGTCCGGTCCGTCCTCAACGTGGAGCAGGCGCTGGCCAAGGCACTGCTGGTGGACGCGGAGGCGCTGGCCGCGGCGCAGGGGGCGGGCGACGTGATCGGCGCGCACGACGTGCTGATGGACGCCTTCGACACCGACGTGCGCGGCGCGCTCGCCGACCGCCGCGAGGCCAGGGGCCTCCCCCGCGACCCGATGGCCGCCTACCGCGCCTCCGGCTACGCCGCGGAGATCGCCGCCGAACGCGTCGGCGGCACCCAGGCCGGCTGGTCCTGACCACCTCCCCCTCCCCGAGGAGCTCCACCGCATGACCGACAACACGACCGCGCCCGACGACACCGCGGCGCGGCTGGTCGAGCGCTCGAACCGGCTGGGCGCCGACCCGCGCACCACCAACTACGCCGGGGGCAACACCTCCGCCAAGGGCACGGGGACCGACCCGGTGACCGGCGGGCCGGTCGACCTGCTGTGGGTGAAGGGCTCGGGCGGCGACCTGGGCACGCTCACCACCGACGGGCTGGCCGTGCTGCGCCTGGACCGGCTGCGCGCGCTGGCGGGCGCCTACCCCGGCGTGGACCGCGAGGACGAGATGGTCGCCGCGTTCGACCACTGCCTGCACGGCAGGGGCGGTGCCGCGCCGTCGATCGACACCGCCATGCACGGCCTGGTCGACGCGCCGCACGTCGACCACCTGCACCCGGACTCCGGCATCGCGCTGGCCACCGCCGCCGACGGCGAGGAGCTGACCGGGCGGTGCTTCGGCGGCCGGGTCGTCTGGGTGCCGTGGCGGCGTCCCGGTTTCCAGCTGGGCCTGGACATCGCGGAGGTCGCGCGGGCCAACCCGGACGCGATCGGCTGCGTCCTGGGCGGGCACGGCATCACCGCGTGGGGCGCCACCTCCGAGGAGTGCGAGGCCAACTCGCTGGAGATCATCCGCACGGCGGAGGAGTTCCTGGCCGAGCACGGGAGCCCGGAGCCGTTCGGCGCGGTCGTGCCGGGCAACGAGCCGCTGCCCGAGGCCGAGCGCCGGGCCAGGGCCGCCGCGATCCTGCCGACCGTGCGCGGCCTGGCCTCCACCGACCACCCGCAGGTGGGGCACTACACCGACTCCGACGTGGTGCTGGACTTCCTGTCCCAGGAGAAGCTCGGGGCGCTCGCCGGGCTGGGCACGTCGTGCCCCGACCACTTCCTGCGCACCAAGGTCAAGCCGCTGGTGGTCGACCTGCCCGGCACGGCCACCGTCGAGGAGGTGGTGGCGCGGCTCAAGGAGCTGCACGCCGCCTACCGCGAGGACTACCGCGCCTACTACGAGCGGCACGCCGACGCCGACTCGCCGGCGATGCGCGGCGCGGACCCGGCGATCGTGCTGGTGCCCGGCGTGGGCATGTTCTCCTTCGGCCGCACCAAGCAGACCGCGCGGGTCGCGGGCGAGTTCTACGTCAACGCCGTCAACGTCATGCGCGGCGCGGAGTCGGTGTCGACCTACCGGCCGATCCCGGAGTCGGAGAAGTTCCGCATCGAGTACTGGGAGCTGGAGGAGGCGAAGCTGCGGCGGATGCCGAAGCCGAAGCCGCTGGCCGCGCGGGTCGCGCTGGTGACGGGCGCGGCCTCGGGCATCGGCCGGGCCATCGCCGAGCGGCTGGCCGCCGAGGGCGCGTGCGTGGTCGTGGCCGACCTGGACGCGGCGAGGGCGGCCGAGGTCGCCGCCGCGATCGGGAACGCCGACGTGGCGATCGGCGTGGGCGCGGACGTGTCCGACGAGGACGCGGTCGAGCGGGCGTTCGCCGAGGCCGTGCTCGCCTTCGGCGGCGTGGACCTGGTGGTGAACAACGCCGGGCTGTCGATCTCCAAGCCGCTGCTGGAGACCACCGTGCGCGACTGGGACCTCCAGCACGACGTGATGGCGAAGGGCTCGTTCCTGGTGTCGCGGGCCGCCGCGCGGGTGATGGTCGAGCAGGGCACGGGCGGCGACGTCGTCTACATCTCCAGCAAGAACGGCGTGTTCGCCGGGCCCAACAACGTCGCCTACGGCGCGACCAAGGCCGACCAGGCCCACCAGGTCCGCCTGCTGGCCGCCGAACTGGGCCCGCACGGCATCCGCGTCAACGGCGTCAACCCGGACGGCGTGGTGCGCGGCTCGGGCATCTTCGCCGGCGGTTGGGGCGCGCAGCGGGCGGCCGTCTACGGGGTGAAGGAGGAGGAGCTGGGCGCCTACTACGCCAAGCGCACCCTGCTGGGCCGCGAGGTGCTGCCCGAGCACGTCGCCGCCGCGGTGTTCGCGCTGACCGGCGGCGACCTGTCCCAGACCACCGGGCTGCACGTCCCGGTCGACTCCGGCGTCGCCGCCGCCTTCCTGCGCTGATGGACGGGGGTGCGGTCCGGGTCGCGGCGGTCGACCTCGGCGCGTCCAGCGGGCGCGTCATGGCCTTCGACGTGGCGCCCGACCGGGTCACGTCCACCGAGGTGCACCGGTTCCCCAACGGGCCGGTGCGCCTCGGCGGCACGCTGCACTGGGACGTGCTGGGCCTGTACCGGGGCGTGCTGGACGGGCTGCGGGCGGCCGGCCCGGCGCTGGACGCGGTGGGCGTCGACTCGTGGGCGGTGGACTACGGCCTGCTCGACGCCACCGGGGCGCTGCTGGGCAACCCGGTGCACTACCGGGACGGCCGCACCGACGGGGTGCCCGAGGCCGTGCACGCGCGTGTCCCGGCGGCCGAGCTGTACGGCGTCACCGGCTTGCAGGTGCTGCCGTTCAACACCGTGTACCAGCTCGCCGCGGCCTCGGGGACGCCGCAGCTGGCGGTGGCGCACCAGCTGCTGCTGATCCCCGACCTCCTCGGCCACTGGCTGACCGGGGCGCGGGTCGCGGAGGTCACCAACGCCTCCACCACCGGCCTGCTCGACGCGCGGTCCCGGACGTGGTCGGCGCACCTGATGACGCGGCTGGGCCTCGACGCCGGGCTGTTCCCGCCCCTGGTGGAGCCGGGCGCGGTGGTCGGCGAGCTGCTGCCGCACGTGCTGGCCGGCACCGGCCTGACCGGGCCGGTGCCGGTGGTGGCGGTCGGGTCGCACGACACCGCGTCCGCCGTGGTCGGGGTGCCGGCCGCCGGGCCCGGCTTCGCCTACGTGGCCACCGGGACGTGGTCGCTGGTGGGGGTGGAGCTGGACGCGCCGGTGCTGACCGGGGCGGGCCGCCGGGCCAACTTCTCCAACGAGCTGGGCGTCGACGGCACGGTGCGCTACCTGCGCAACGTGATGGGCCTGTGGCTGCTCCAGGAGTGCCTGCGCGAGTGGGGCGACCCGGAGCTGGGTCCCCTGCTGGCCGCCGCGGCCGGCGAACCCGCCCTGGCCGCCGTGGTCGACGCGGGCGACCCGGCGTTCATCCCGCCCGGGGACATGCCGGCCCGCATCGCCGCGGCGTGCGCCCGGACCGGACAGGAACCGCCGCGCACGCCCGCCGCCGTGGTGCGTTGCGTGCTCGACAGCCTCGCCCTGGCCCACCGCCGCGCCGTGCGGCAGGCCGCCGAGCTGTCCGGCACCCCGGTCGAGGTGGTCCACGTCGTCGGCGGCGGCGCGCGCAACGCACTGCTGTGCCGGCTGACGGCGGACGCCTGCGGCCTGCCCGTCCTGGCCGGCCCGGTCGAGGCGGCGGCGTTCGGCAACGCCCTGGTCCAGGCCCGCGCGCTCGGCGTCGTCACGGGCGGGCTCACCGAGCTGCGCGAGCTGGTGCGCGCCTCCACCGACGTGGTCCGCTACGAGCCGACCGGCTCCCCCGCCGCGTGGGACGAGGCGGAGGGCCGCCTCTGAGGCGGGTCACCGCGCGCGGCCGGCGAGCAGGGCCCGGGTGTTGGCGAACACCACGTACAGCAGCGGGGCGCAGGCCACCAGCAGGCCCGCTACGGGTTGGAGCAGCACGGCGAGCGCGGCCAGGCCCAGCACTGCCGCGTTGACCGCGGCCAGGTACCAGCGGCGGGCCACCAGGACCAGGCACGGCCACAGCAGGTCGCGCAGCCGGGCGGTCCCGGTGGACGCGGCCACGAGCACCGCCACCACCGTGCCCACGACGAGCACGGCCGCGGTGGCGAACAGCGGCACGACCGCCGGCCCCCACGCCGTGCGCGACACGACGACCGCGTCCACCCCGAGCACGACCAGCAGGGCCGCGCCGCCGTACCACGCCGCCAGCGCGCGCCCGGCGGCCCGCCGGTAGGCGGCGGCGAACGGCCGCCACACCGCGCCGTCGTCGAGCGCGGCGAAGCAGCCGAACACCCCGGCCAGCGCCGGGGCGCAGCACCCGGACAGCACGGCGAAGAACGGCCACGACGCCACCGGGTCGCGCACGACCGCCAGCGCCAGCAGCAGCGGCGAGCAGGCGAGCGCGAGCAGGACGTTCGCCACCAGGGCCGCGTGGACGAGCCCGAACACCCTCTCGTAGGTCTGCTGGGAGGCCGGGCGCAGCAGCCGGGCGACCACCGCGCTCACCCCTTCAGCCCGGTCGTGGCGATGCCGCGGATGAAGTACCGCTGGCCCAGCAGGAACACCGCGAGGATCGGCAGCACCGACAGCACCGCGCCGGTCATGATCATGGCGTACTCGGCGTCGTACTGGCCGACGAACGAGCGCAGTCCCAGTTGGACGGTCCACAGGTCGTTGCTCGTCAGGTAGATGAACGGCCCCATGTAGTCGTTCCAGGTGTTGACGAACGTCAGCAGCGCCAGGCTCGCCAGCGCGGGCCTGGACAGCGGCAGCACGATCCGCCGGTAGATGCCGTACTCGCTCAGGCCGTCGATCCGCGCGGCCTCGCACAGCTCGTCGGGGATGGACGCGTAGTACTGGCGCATCAGGAACACGCCGAACGCGCCGAACGCCTGGAGCAGGATGATCGACCAGTAGGTGTTCGTCAGCTCCAGCCGCTGCATCATGATGTACTGCGGCACCATGTACGCCTGCCACGGCACGGCGATCGTGGCGATGTAGGCCAGGAACAGCGCGTCGCGGCCGGGGAACCGCACCTTGGCGAACCCGTAGGCGGCGAAGCTGCCGGTCAGCACCTGGAGCGCGGTGATCGACACCGACAGCAGCAGCGAGTTGCCGAGGTAGGCCGCCAGCGGGACGCGGTCCCAGATCTCGACGAAGTTCGACCAGCGCAGCTCGTCGGGTATCCACTGGACGGGCACGGTGAACACCTCGTTGTCGCGCTTGAGCGAGGCGGACACCATCCAGGCGAACGGCACGAGCACCAGCAGGGCGACGGCGGTCAGCGCGGCGTAGGCCACGACCGGGCGGAGCAGGCCGGGACGGCGCCGGGGCCCCGCCCGCGGCGGGTCGACCGGGTGGGCGGCGGGCGGCGCCGGGTGCAGCGCGGTCATCGGGCGTTCCTCCGCTCGTTGAACCGGAACTGGGCGACGGTGACGGTCAGCACGACGACGAACAGCACCAGCGCGATGGCCGACGAGTAGCCGAAGTGGCCCTGGACGATGCCCTCCCGGTACACGAGCTGGGCGAGCACCAGCGTGCTGCGGCCCGGACCGCCGTCGGTCATCACGACGATCAGGTCGAGCACCTTGAAGCTCTGGATGGTCAGCATCACCAGCACGAAGAACGTCGTCGGCCGCAGGCACGGCAGGGTGATGTGCCGGAACCGGTGCCACGCGTTCGCGCCGTCGACCCGCGCCGCCTCGTAGTACTCCTCCGGGATGGCCTGGAGGCCCGCGAGGTAGAGCACCATGTAGTAGCCCATGTCCCGCCACACGCTGGTCACGATCACCGCGGGCATCGCCCAGTCCGTGCTGGCCACCCAGCCCGGCGGGTCGTCGACGCCGAGCGCGCCGAGGAACTGGTTGACCGGCCCGGACGTGGGGTTGAACAGCATGTTCCACACCACCGCCACGGCCACCAGCGACGTGACGTAGGGGAAGAACGCCGCCGTGCGGAAGAAGCCGACGCCGCGGAGCTTGCCGTTGAGCACGACCGCCAGGCCGAGCGCGGCGACCAGCGTGAGCGGGATGTGCCCGGCCGCGTAGTACAGCGTGTTGCCCAGGGCGACCCGGACGTTCTCGTCCTCCAGCATTTCGGCGAAGTTGTCCAGGCCGACCCACTCGGGTGCCCGGTAGGAGTCCCACTCGGTGAACGCCAGGGCGAACGCCGCGAGCACCGGCACGAGGGTGAACAGGGCGAAGCCGAGGAAGTTCGGCAGGATGAAGCTCCACCCGACGAGGGCGTCGCGCCGCGCGCGCCGCCGCCGGGCCGGGGTGCGGGGCGGCACGACCGGTGCCCGCCGCGTCGCTGCGTCGGCCACGCGCGTCAGTCGACGACGTCGCGGACGCGGTCGCGCATGGACCGGATGCCGTCCTCGACCGACTTGTCACCCACCATGATCAGCTCGTGCTCCTCCTCCAGGATCGCGTCCACGTCGGAGGTGTGCTCGCTGACCGGCATCTCCAGGGCGATCTCGTCGGGCTTCAGTGCCTTGGCGGTCAGCTCGTCGGTGGGCATCCCCTCCAGCGAGGCGTACCGCCGGGTGATCTCGGGGCTCTGGAGGGCGGGCACGACGCCGACCCCGGTGATGGCCTCGGCGCCCTCCGCGCTCGCGGCGAACTCGACGAACCGGCGCGCGGTGGCGCTGTGCCGGGCGTTCCCGTTGACCGCGAACGCGGTCGGCGACCCGAACGTGGTGACGCCGGACGCGCCGGGCCGCTGCGGCAGGGGCGCCAGGCCCCACTCCACCCGGGTGTCGCCCTTGGCCTTCGCGGCGAGGACGCCCGCCACGTACCAGGTGCCCATGGGCATCATCGCGGTCTTGCCGCTCTCGAACGCGGTGCGGTAGCTCGCCTGCTGCGAGGTGGCGGTGCCGAAGTCGAGCGCGGCCCCGGCGCCCTGGACGTCCAGCGCGGTGCGGTACTGGTCGGCGAAGAACCCGAAGTCGCCGTTGACCTGGTCGCCGCCGGTCTGCGCCGCCGCGACGGCCTGCACGACCGAGCGCCACGTGTGGTGGTAGGTGCCGTGGACCTTGTCCGCGCCCTCGCCGCCGGTCAGCTCCTTGGCCAGCTCGGCGTACCGGTCCCAGGTCAGGTTCTCCGGGTGGGGCACGCCGGCCTGGTCGAAGAGGGTCTTGTTGTAGTAGAGCACCCAGAAGTCGTGCCGGTAGGGCAGGGCGAAGAACCTGCCGTCCACGTCGAACGCGTCCAGGCCGGCGAGGGCGGCGGCGTCCTTGCCGCGCGCGGCGTCGGTGAGGTCGGCGAGCTGGCCGCGACCGGCGTAGCGGGCGTAGTCGGTGACGTTCTTCATGGTGATCACGTCGGTCTCGTCGCCGCCGGCGAGCATCGTCGTGACCTTCTCGGGGTAGTCGTCGGCGAGGATGTCGACCGGCTCCACCGTCACGTCGGGGTTGGCCCGCTCGAAGGCGTCGAACAGCGCCTGGAACTCGGGCGTGCCGGCGAGGTTCCACACCGACACGCTCAGCGTGACCGGTCCGCTCTCGTCGACCGCGCCCCCGGAGCCGCAGCCGGTCGCGGCGAGCGACAGCGCCGCGAGGACGGTCAGCACGCCGCGGAACCGGCCGCGCCGGTTCCCGGGTCGGAGTGTTCTCGGAGTCACCGTTGATCCCCTCTCCTGTGCTTGGTCAGTCGTGCGGCAGGTCGACCGCGGTGGGGGTCCCGTCGGGCCAGCGGACCACCACCCGGCCGGCTCGCGGGTCGAGCGCGACGTCCGGGGCGTCGCCGGGGAGCGCGTCGCCGTGCAGCCCGATCGCGGCGACCACCCACCGGCCGGGTGCCACGGGGCCCTCGGCGAACGGCGTGGCGGTGTGCGGTCCGAGCGGGCCGGCGTCGTCCTCGCGGTGCACGCCGACGCGGTAGAGGCCGTGGGCCGCGACGACCACCGAGCGCAGGCCGCCGGCACGCGCTTCGGCGCGGTCGGGTGCGGTGGCCGTGACCGGGCCGGTAGTGGCGGGGTCGGTGGCGGGGTTGGTCGCGGCGGGGCCGGTCGTGGTCGGGGCGGTCGTGGTCGGGGCGGTCGCCAGTGGCCAGCCGCCGAGGCGCAGGGAGGTCGCGTCCAGGGGCACGCCGGGCAGCGGGTCGACGCGCGCGCACCGCACCTCCCACGCGCCGCGCACGGCGGACAGCGTCGTGACCAGGGCGACGTCGCGCGCCGTGCCCCGGCGTCCGGAGCCGTGGTCGCGCTGGCCCGGGTCCGGGTCCAGCCGGTGCGCGCGGGCGACCGAGGCGCCGACCAGGACGTCCCCGGCGTCCCGCACGAACAGCGTGCGCATCCCCGCCCGGTGGGTGGCGGCACCCGCCTCGTCCAGCAGCACCACCGACTGGTCCACCGGCGAGGTCCAGGCCCGCTCCGACAGCAGCGGGGCCGTGGCGGTCGAGTAGCCCAGGCGGGCGTAGAGCGGGGAGTCGCCGGCGGACGAGCCCTCGACCTCGTGGTCGGTGCCGTGGTTGACCACCCGGACGACGCCGTCGGCGCGGGTGGCCGAGACCAGCCAGCCCGGCGCGGCGGCGACCCACGTCCGGTCGCCCCGCTCGACGGGCAGCGGCTCCTCGACCGCCGTCCACACCGGGTGGTCGGCCGGGAGCGCCAGGCCGAGCAGCCCCTTGGCCGCCCAGTACGGCGAGGACGGCCCCGAGTAGTCCTGCGCCAGCCGCGGCCACTCGTGGTGCCAGCCCAGCGTGAGCAGGCCGCGGTGGTCGGGCGCGCCCCGGTCGGCGAAGTGCGCGACGATCCCGGACGCGGCGCGGCGCAGCAGGCCGGGCCCGGTGGAGGTGACGCCCGCCAGCGCGCCCACCCACAGCGGCGCCGCCGCCGCGAACCGGTAGACGAGGCTGCGGCCCTGGACCAGCGGCCCGCCGTCCGCGCCGATCAGCCGCACGTGGTCGGTCAGGTAGCGGTCCAGCCTGGCCGTGTCGAGCGCGGTCCGGTCGGCGAGGTCGGCGGCGCCGCGCATCCGCGCCCACAGCACCGGGTACAGGTGCAGCGCCCAGCCGCCGTAGTGGTCGAACGAGCGCTCGTCGCCGTCGGCGAACCAGCCGCCGCCCCGGTGGAACGAGTCGTGCGCGGCCAGGTCGGCCTCGACGTCCTCGGCCCGCCACGGCCCGCCGACCGACCGCAGGAAGGTCTCCACGACGACCCGGAACCACACCCAGTTGCAGCGCGGGTAGGTGTCGTCGCCGACCACGGCGGACAGGTAGTCGACGACGCGGTCGCGCACGGCGTCGTCCAGGCGGTCCCACAGCCACGGCCGCGTCAGGTCCAGGACCAGGGCGATGGACGCGGCCTCGACCTTGGCCTGCGCGTGCTCCTCCGGGCGCGGCCAGCGCTCGGCGGAGGCCGGGTCGGTGCCCGCCGCCAGCCCCTCGGCGTACCAGCCGGCGAGGCCGAGCGGGTCGCGGCCGTCCTCGCCGGCGAGCCGGAAGCCCGCCGCGAGGAACGTGCGGGCGAAGCCCTCCAGCCCGTCCACGTCCGCGCCGTAGCCGCCCGCCGGGCCGGGTGGCGCGATGCGGGCGCGGTGCGGCGAGGCGTGCGGGCGGACGGCGAGCAGCAGCCGGTCGGCCAGCGCGGCCCAGTGCTCCCGGGTCCAGCCGGTGATCGGCGAGGCGTTCACGCGCTCATCCCGAACGTGTCGGGCGTGACGGCGGCGCGCGGCGGCAGGCCGGTCAGGTGGCGTTCCAGCTCGTCGATCGCGCTGTCGCTCATCCGCCGGGCCTCCGGGCCGAGCGACCCCGCGACGTGCGGGGTGATCATCACGTTGGGCAGGTCGTAGAGCACCGAGTCGGCGGGCAGCGGTTCGGGGTCGGTGACGTCGAGGATCGCGTCGAGCCGGCCGGCGGCGCACTCGCGCTCCAGGGCGGCGGTGTCCACGACCGCGCCGCGCGCGGTGTTCACGACCGTCGCGCCGTCGCGCAGCAGCGCCAGTTCGGCGGCCCCGATCAGGTGGTGGGTGGAGCGCAGGGCGGGCACGTGCAGGCTCAGCACGTCGCTGGCGCGCAGCAGGTCGGGCAGCTCGACCAGCCGCGCGCCGGCGGCGGCCACCCGGACCGGGTCGGCGTAGGGGTCGGCCACCAGGACGCGCACGTCGAGCGTGCGCAGCCGGTCCACCACGCGGCGGCCGACGCGGGAGAAGCCGACGACGCCGATGGTGCGGTCCCGGTTGGACAGCTCGCCGCGCGCGGTGGCGTAGGACCAGTCGTCGCGGTGCCGGCGGGCGTCCTGGGCGAGGAAGGGCGCCTTCTTGCCGGCGAAGACGATCGCGGCGAGGGTGAACTCGGCGACCGGGATGGCGTTCTCGTCGGCGGCGTTGGTGACCAGGATGCGCCGCCGCCACACCTCGTCGGTGACGAACGGGCGGACCGTGCCGGCGCAGTGGAAGACCGCGCGCAGCTCCGGGGCGGCGGCGAGGCGCTCGGCGGTCAGCGGCGGGCAGCCCCACGAGGTCAGCAGGACGTCGACGTCGCGCAGCCTGCGGCGCACGGCGGGCGAGTCGAGCTCGGCGGTGCAGGTCGGGTCGCCCAGGTCGACGAGCCGGGCGAGCCGGTCCAGCTGCGGTCGCTGGAACTGGGAGCGGAAGTGCTCCGGTGCCATGACCAGGAGCGCCTGCGGTCGTCGTGGTCGGTCGGTCACGAGGAATCCTCCTCAGCCGGCACGCGCGGGCAATCCGATCGATCATGTGTGCTCGGAGTTGAACAAGTCAAGACCGGATTTGTTCGGTTATGATCAGTTCGATCATCACGGCGGAGCGTGGAGGCAAGCGCGTGACGACCCCCGAACCGCCGGCCCCGCTGCCCTCGGAGCGGCGCGCCCGGCTCGTCGAACTGCTGCGCAGGCGCGGCACCGTGCGCGTGCGCGACCTCGCCGACGAGCTGGACGTCTCGGCGATCACCGTGCGCCGCGACATCACCCTGCTCGCCGGGGAGGGCCTGGTCCGGCGCGTCCGCGGCGGCGCGGCGAGCGCGCCCACCGCGGCGAACGGCGTGCCGCGCGTCGCCGAGCCCCTCGCGGCCGACCCCCGGACCCGGCTCACCGTCGGCATGGTCGTGCCGTCGCTGGACTACTACTGGCCGGACGTGGTCAGGGGCGTGCGCGAGGCGGCAGCCGGGGCGGACGTGCGGGTCGTGCTGCGCGGCGCCACCTACGAGGCCGCCGACGAGCGCCGCCAACTCGCCCGGCTGGTGGAGGCGGTCGGCGTGGACGGCCTGCTGGTGGCACCCACCACCACCGGCGACGAGGGCGAGGCCCTGGTGCGCTGGCTGCGGTCGGTCGACGTGCCGGTGGTGCTGATCGAGCGCACGCCCGCCGACAGCCACCGCGAGCCGGTCGAGTCCGTGGTCAGCGACCACCCGCGCGGTGCCGCGATGGCCGTGCGGCACCTGGCCGAGCGCGGCCACCGCCGGATCGGCGTGAGCACCACCGTGACCAGCCCGACCTCGCCGCACGTCCGGCGGGGCTGGCGGGAGGCGTGCGAGCAGCTCGGGCTGCCGGTGGAGGGCGTGCCGGACGTCGGCACGGTGGACCGGCGCGACACCGCCTGGCCCGCCGCCCTCGACGACCTGCTCGACGCGTGCGTCGCGTCCGGCACGACGGCGCTGCTCGTGCACTCCGACCCGGAGGCGATCTCGCTGGTGGAGCGCTGCCAGGAACGCGGGATCGGGGTGCCGGGGGACCTGGCCGTCGTCACCTACGACGACGAGGTGGCCGAGCTGTCCGACCCGCCGCTGACCGCGGTCCGGCCGCCGAAGGCCGCCGTGGGGCGCGCCGCCGTGGCGCTGCTGGCCGCGCGGCTGCGCGACCCCGACCCGGACCGACCGGCGCACCGGGTCGTGGTCGAGCCGAGGTTGATCGTGCGCTCCTCGTCCTGACCGGCACCGATCAGGACCGATCACCCGGTTCACCCTCCCGGTACGGCCACGCCGTCGGCGGTGCCGCGGGCCGGTGACGTAGGGTTCGCGAGCAACCCTCGCTTTGACCCGTGACTGGAGTGCCCGTGGCCAGGTCCGCCGCCGTTGACGCGCAACGACTCGACCGCGAGGCGCACGAGCTGTTCAAGCAGCTCGGCGTGGTCCCGACGACGGGCCAGGACAAGGACGGCCGCACGATCACCATCACGCCCGGTGAGCGGTTCACCGAGATCAACCGCCGGGCGCGGCTCATCGCCGTGAGCGACACCCTCGCCCAGGCCGTCGCCCACCTCCTGACCACCCGGGGCGTGCGGGCCGAGGTGGACCAGGTCCGGGTGGACCCGGCCGCCGAGGGCGACGAGCAGGTCATGGCCCTGCGGGTGACCGCGGCCGGCGCCGACGCGGTGATCCCCCTCCGCCCGGCCACCACCCGGCTCCGCGCCTACCCGCCCGCGCCGGACATCGACCTGACCGGCCACACCCCGCTGGCCGAGTTCGACCTGGCCCCGGGCGCGGACGGCTGGGTGACGGCGGACGCCATCGCCGACGCCCTCCTCCCCCACCTGGCCGGGGCGGCGGCCCCCGCCGATACGGCACCCGCCGACGCCGCGCCCGCCGACGCGACGCTCGCCGACGCGGCACCCGTCACGGCCTGAGGCGGGCCGCGCCGACCGCGCGCCGGCCCGCGTCAGGTGGTCGCGGCCGCCCTCCGCTGCCACAGCAGCTGGATCTTCGACCCCATGAGCGCGGCCATCTCCGGCCTGCGCTCGTCGATGAAGAAGTGCCCGCCGTCGAACTCGGTGGTGTCCACGCGGTGCTCGGTGTAGCGCTGCCACCCGTCCGTGACGACCCGGTCGTCACGGCCCTCCATCAGCACGACCGGGCACCGCAGCCGCTCGAACGCCGACTCCTCGTAGCCCCCCAGCAGCCTCAGGTCCGCCGCGATGACCGGGGCGAAGTAGTCCATGAAGTCCCGGTCGGCGAGGTTCTCCTCGCCGAGCCCGCCGTAGTCGCGCAGGACCTGCTTGAGGCCTTCCGGCGTGTCGAGGTCGGCCACCGCCCCGAACCTGCTGTCGCACGGCGCGGCCGACCCGGAGCTGAAGAACACCAGCGGCGGGTTGTCCAGGCGTTCCTGGCAGAGCTTGGCGACCTCGTAGCCGACGACGCTGCCCATGCTGTGCCCCCAGATGGCGTACGTCCCCCGGAAGGAGTCGACCAGCTCCGTGAAGATGTCCCGGGCGAGCAGGCGCAGCGACGACGGCATCGGCGTGGTCGTCCGCTGCTCGCGCAGCGGGTACCGGGCGATCCGGACGTCGATGCCGTCGCCGAACGCGGTCTTCCACTTGCTGTAGTACAGCGACCCCGCGCCCGCGTGCGGGAAGCACACGAGCGGGAGCCCGCCGTCCAGGACGCCCACCGGCCTCACGCCCTTTCCAGGAACCGCACGGCGCCGAAGAAGCCGACCACGGTCCACGCGCCGAGGATGATGTAGCTGATCGGCTGCGCCTCGAACGTCGTGTGGGCCAACGACGCCCTCATCACCTCCGCCATGTGGTAGATCGGCAACACCTCGTGCACGGCCTGGACCCAGCCGGGCAGCCGCTCGATCGGGAAGTTGATCGGCGAGAACATCAGCGAGATGAACGCGATCAGCTGCGACAGCGCCATCGCCGGCTCGGCCGGGATGACGAACGAGTAGCCGTAGCCGATGGCGAAGCAGGACAGCACCATGAGCACGAACGCGGGGATGATCGTCCACGAGATCGCGTAGCCGGGCTCGAAGATCAGGTGCGCGACGAAGACCGAGATGGCGATGGCCGGGACGGTCACCATCGCCCAGATGCCGACGTCGGCGATCAGGAACAGCTTGCGGCTCACCGGCAGCGACTTCACGAAGTCCATGTAGCCGGTCATCTTCGCGCCCGCGTTCTGCATGGGCACGGTCACCAGGGCCGTCATGATCAGCACGATCGTCGGCGCGCCGGTCGCCAGGTACAGCATGCCGCCGCCCTCCGGCGACGCCATGAGGTAGGAGAAGCCGATCGCCACGCCGAGGGCGATCACGACCATGATGATCGAGAAGACGACCAGGTAGCTGCCCTGCTTGCGGGCCTGGAGTTCGATCACGTACTTGAGCTTGCTACCGGTGGGCACCTTCGACCGCTCCCCTGGTTCCGACGAGTTCGATGTACATGTCTTCGAGGGTGATCTCGGTGAGGGAGTACTCCGCCAGCAGGCCGCGGTCGCGCTGCTCGGCGGCCCACTTCAGGGCGTCGGAGGCGAGTTCGCGCTCGAACGTGAGGGTCAGCTCCGCGTGCGAGACCTTCAGGTTCTCGCCCCACGCGGGCTTCTCGAACTGCTCCTCGGACGCCTTGGCGACGGCTTCCAGCTTCATCAGGTTGCCGGCCGCCTCGCCCCTGATCCGGCGCGCGTTGCCCTGCTTGAGCACCTTGCCCTCGTTGAGCACGGCCATGGTGTCGACCGTGTTCTCGGCCTCCCGGATGTTGTGCGTCACCACCACGACGGCCGTGCCGTCCTTGGCCAGGTCGCGGATCGCGCTCCACAGGAAGCGCCGGCGGACCGGGTCGACGTCGTTCGTCGGCTCGTCCAGGATCACCGCGCGACCGGGCGCGACGGCGGCCATGCAGAACCCGGTGAGGCGCAGGACGCCGCCGGAGAGCTTGGTGCCCTGCACGTCCGCCCACTGCATGATGTCGAGCTTCTCGAACAGCTCCGTCGTGCGCCGGTCCACCTCCTCGGGGCTGATGCCGCGGAGCTGGCCCATGACGCGGGTGACCGACCGGGGGGTCAGCTCACCGAGCGGCGTCTTGGACTGGGGCTGCACCGAGCAGAGGTAGCGCCCCAGGTTCCGGTTCTTCACGATGTCCTGGCCGGCGATGACGATCGACCCCGAGTCGGGCTTGAGCAGCCCGAGCAGTTGGTTCACGATCGTCGTCTTGCCCGCGCCGTTGTGGCCGAACAGGCCGAACACCTCGCCCTCGTCGACGTGCAGGCTCACGTCGTCGTTGGCCAGTGTCCGACGACCCCTGGACTTGTACGATTTCGTTACGTGGTCCAACTCGATCACAGCCATTGTCAACCTCCTTCGAAAAATTAACGTATCACCCTGCGTCGACACGCCTGGTCAAATACTCGACTTCGTCATCCAGAATTCGCACGATATCGTCCGGATCGTCCACCCACTTGCTCAGGACGAGCAGGTCCAATCGCCCGTTGCCGACTTTCGACACGCCGTAGCAGTCCGCGTAGTCCAGCTTCCCCTGGTCGTCGGACAATTGCGCGAGCGTCATGTCCCAAATCGCGTCGTACTCGTCCTCGACGTTTCCGACGAAGTTCAGCAGGCATGTCGGCCGGAGCGTCTTGCCCATCACCGAGAGGACTTTCCGGTGCTTGACGATCGACCGGAAGCTCTGGACCAGGTTGAGGAAGCTGACGTTGTTCTTGTTCATCATGCGGACCTTGTCGGTGATGATCCCGTCGAGGTCGCGCATCGTGTCGCGCTCCCCGGGCACCAGCACGGGCAGGCTGCCGAGGACCATCCCCATGACCTCGGAGTAGTCCTCGTCCTCGAACACGCGCGACTGGAACAGCATGATCAGCGCCACCTTGTCGATGCCGAGCAGGCGGGAGACCACTCGGGCGTAGAGGTGCACGACCAGGTAGAACAGGTCGACCTCCGTGCCGTCGGCGGCCCGGAGCCGGTCCAGGTCGAGGGAGTAGCGGACGTCCCGGATGCGGCTGTTCGCGAACCGGGCGGACTTCTCCTGAATGATCTTCGCATACCGGACGTAGTCGACAAGGTCGAACTTCTCGATCAGTTCGTCCGGGGTGATGCCGACCGGGCCCTTGGCGATCTGGTCCTGGAGGTGCCGGTAGCTCTTGGCGATCGGCATCGCCCGCCCCGTGCCCGCCGTCAGCTCCTCGTAGCGCTTGAGCAGGTCGCCCCGGAACAGCTGGCCGGACGCCGCGTCGAAGATCGAGTGGTCGAACTGGAAGAGCAGGTCGTGCGAGCGGTCGTTGTACTTGATCAGGACGACCTGGTACATCGGCTTGTCGACGACCTTGAAGTCCATGTTCCACTCGCGCTTGACCAGCTCCGCCCGCAGCTCCTCCTGCTCGCGGGGCTCCAGGCCGGACAGGTCCAGCCGCGGCAGGGCGATGGTCTCCGGCGCCTCGAACTCCTTCCACCGGAAGCGCCCGAACGATCGGCTCAGGAAGCTGCGCATGAGCCCGTGCCGCCCGATGACGTCGCACAGCGCCTGCTGGAGGACGTCGAGGTCGACGAGGTCGTGGAACTGGATCAGGTAGAGCTGGAGGCGCGACTCGGTGGCGAAGTGCTGCTTCTGCATCGCGCTGATCGGGTACGTCCACTTCACCGGCCGGGCCCCGATGGACCGGCGCAGCTCCTCCTGCCGGCGGTCGATCTCGTCGAAGACCTCCGAGTAGCCGCCGTCGTGGGACGGCAGGCCCGCGCTCGCCTTCAGCGTGGCGAAGTCCAACGCCGTCCCGAGTTCCTCCCCGCCGGCCGGGACGACGTAGTGGGGCACGAACTCCGCGGGCACCCGCAGTTCGCCGAACTCCCGGACGACCCTCTTCTTCAGCGCGTCGTCCAGCCCGGTCACGAAGAGCACGACGAGCGCGTCCTCGTCCCGCCCCGACTTCACCTCGCGGAAGGCGCAGGGCGTGCCGAGGCGTTGTTCCAGCACCGCCGCGAGGCCGTCGAACGACAGGTCCTCCGCACCGCCGCGCCTGGCCGTCCGCTCGATGAAGGCGGCGAGCCCGGCGACCGTCGGGTGGTTGTAGACCTCGTTGGCGAGGACCTTGTAGCCGTTCTTCTCCAGGGCGTTGGTGAACTGCACCAGCTTCACCGAGTCGAGGCCGATGTCGAAGATGTCGGCGCGCTCGTCGATCTCGCTGAAGCCCAGCAGCGTCCGGACCTCGCGCTCGACCACGGCCGCGATCGCCTGCCGCTCGTCGCCGCGGTCCGGCTCGTCCTCGACGTCGACGACCTTGGCCGCCGCCTGCGCCCGCAGGGGGTCGAGCCCGTGGTAGGCCGTGCCGATGCCCGCTTCGCGCACCCGGGGCAGCAGGTCCAGCACCGACCGGCCGTCCTCCTGCACCGCCGCGAACGAGTAGAGCCGGGTGAGGCCGGCGCTCGCGCCGTCGTCCTCGTTCCCGGCGAACCAGGTGGTGACGTCGCTGTCCCACCCACCGCGGTCCAGCCCCGGCCGGGACAGCACGTGGCACGGGACGCGCCGCTCGCGGCCCAGTCCCGCCACCAGGCCCAGCAGGGCGCGCCGGTCCACGCCGTCGGGGCCGGCCCCCCGGGCGGGCGCGTCCCACAGCACGACCTCGTCGACCCCCGGCAGCGCGCGCACGCCCGCCGACAGCCGGGCGGACAACGCCTCCCAGGTCGACCCGACGACCGCGGGCAGCACGGTGACGCGCTCGTCCACCGGCCCGACCCGCGTCGGCGGGCCGTCCGCGCCCAGGTCGAACGGCAGCACGTCGAAGGTCCGGGCGGTGTGCGCGCCCGCCAGGTCCCGCACCACGCCCTCGACGTCGCGGGTGCGGCTCAGGACGACCGTCCGCGCGGGCCGACCGGGCGCCGGGTGGCCGCCGTCCAGCGGTACCGCCCTGGGCACGAGCCGCCGGCCCCGTTCGTAGCGGACCGCGACGTCGTCGGGCCGGTGCGCCTCCAGCTCCGCGCGCAGGCACTCGCGCCACACCTCCCCGCCGCGGCGGTCGGCGAGGGGCGCGTCGCACCGGACGGCCCTGACCCGGAACCCCGGGTGCTCGTGGTTGACGCCGATGAGCAGCGGCAGGAAGTCGCCGCGGGTGGCCAGGAAGTCGCCGGTGTCCAGCACCACGACGTCCTTCACGCACCGCTCCCGCATGTCGGGGACGGCCGCGCAGAGCCCGCGCAGGGTCGCCACCGCCGACGCGTGGTCCGCGCGGTCGACCACGATCGTGTCGCCCGCGAGGGCGTGCCGCTCCAGGTCGTCCAGCAGCCGCCGGAGGTCGTCCTCGTGGCCGGGACGGACCACCGCGCCGGACTGCCGGTCGAACCGGTACGCCGGACCGGACGAGACGTAGAGCGCCCGCCAGTGCGCGACCCCGTCCAGCACGCGCTTGAGCCGGCGGCGGTCGTCGGTGAGCACGACCAGGACCCTCGGCTGCTCCTTGCCGGTCGAGGAGGGGCGCACGGATCGCGACCAGGTCAGCCACGAGGCCGGCGCCGGCGCGTGGACGACGGTCCCCGTGACGGCCTGCCGCGCGGGCCGCACGGCGACGGCGCGCGTGCCGCCCCCGGACGGGCCGTCCAGCAGCCGCTGGAACTCCTCGACGTCGACCGGGTACTCGACCCTCTCGAACGGGTACAGCGGGAGCTTCACCTTGCGCGGCTCGCGGCCCCGGTGGAACGCCTTCCAGTCCAGCGGGACGCCGTTCTCCCACAGCTTCCCGACCGCGCGCGCCAGGTGCTCGTCGTCCCCGACCGCCTCCAACCGGTGGCGCAGCGCGTTGATCGCGGTGACGCCGGCGTCGCGGCCGATGGCGCGCACGAACGACGACAGCGACTTCCCCGGCCCCACCTCGACGAACAGGGTTCCGCCCCGCTCCAGGACCGCTTCGACGCCGTCCTTGAACCGGACCGTCTCGCGGGCGTGCGAGCAGTAGTAGTCGCGATCGGTGGCCTGCGCGGTGGTGATCCACGCCCCGGTCACGTTCGACGCGTACGGGATCTTCGGCGGGTGCAGGGTCACCCCCTCCAGCACCTCGCGGAACCGGCCGAGCATGGAATCCATGTACTGCGAGTGGTAGGCGTGGTCGGCCTCGACGTGCGCGAACTCGACGCCCCGCTCGGCGCACCGCCGCTCCAGCTCGGCGACGGCCGCCGGGGTGCCGGACACGGTGCAGTCCGCCGGGCCGTTCACCGCGGCGACGGCCAGCTCGTCGGTCAGCATGGACCGGACGACGTCCTCGGGCGCCCGCACGGAGGTCAGCGCGCCCTCGACCGTGGTGTCCATCAGGCTGCCCCGCGCCTGGACGAGGCGGATGCCGTCCTCCAGCGAGAACACGCCGGCCACGCACGCCGCCGCCAGCTCACCGGTGCTGTGCCCGACCATGCCCTTGGGCTTGAGGCCCCACCCGATGAGCGTGCGCGCCATCGAGGTCTCCAGCATGAACAGCAGGACCTGCGTGGTCTCGATGTTGTTCAGCCGCGCCCCGGTCTCCGGGGAGTCGCCGAAGAAGACCTCGCGGGGCACCTCGCTGCCCAGGGCGGTGCTGATCGTGAAGCACTCGTCCAGGTGCGCCCGGAAGGCGGGCTCCTTCTCGTAGAGGTCGCGGGCCATGCGCGGGTGCTGCGCGCCCAGGCCGCTGAAGAGGAAGTGGACGTCGCCGCGCGCGTTCTTGTGGACGCGCGCGGACGGCTCCTCCGCGTCCAGCGACTCCTGGAGGCGCTCGCGGAGCTGCCCGACGTCCCCGAACGCCACGGCGTAGCGGTGGGCGAGGCGGCGCTGGCGGTTCTGGAGCGTCCACGCCAGGTCCGCGCCGTCGACGTCCGGGTGCGCCGCCAGGTGGTCCACGAGGTTCCGCTTGATCCGCCGGACCGCGTCCTCGGACGTGCCCGACACGACGAGCGTGTTGTGCGCCCGGCCCTTGCCCGAGACCGGCCGCGCCGGGGGCGCCTCCTCCAGCACCACGTGGGCGTTGGTGCCGCCGATGCCGAACGAGCTGACGCCCGCGCGCAGCGGCAGGACCTCGTCGTCCGCCGACCGCTTCGGCCGCAGCTCCTGCTTCTCCGCCACGACGTAGAACGGGCTGCCGTCGAGGTCGATGTTCGGGTTGAGCTCGGTGAAGTGCAGGCTCCGCGGCACGGTCCGGTGTTCGAGGATCTTGCAGGTCTTGATCAGGGAGGCGACGCCCGCGCCGGTGTCGAGGTGGCCGATGTTCGCCTTGAGCGAGCCGATGCCCGTCGAGCCCGGCGACCCCGCCCCGAACGCCTTGCGCAGCGCCTCGACCTCGATCGGGTCGCCGAGGGCGGTGCCGGTGCCGTGGGTCTCGACGTAGGACACCTCGGCGGTGGGCACGTTGGCGACGCGGTACGCCTTGCGGATGACCTCGGCCTGTCCCTCGATGCTCGGCGCGGTGTAGCCGACCTTGCGGTTGCCGTCGTTGTTGACCGCCGAGCCCTTGATCACCGCGTGGACGTGGTCGCCGTCCCGGAGCGCGGTCTCCAGGCGCTTGAGCACCACGACGCCGACGCCGTTGCCCTCGACGGTGCCGCCCGCGTCCTTGTCGAACGGGCGGCAGCTCCCGTCCGGCGAGTGGATCATGTTCTCCTGGTGGCGGTACCCGTTCTTGTGCGGCAGCGTCAGCCCGCTCCCGCCCGCCAGCGCGATCTGGCACGCCCCGGTCCACAGGTTGCGGCACGCCACGTCGATGGCGACCAGCGACGTCGAGCACGCGGTGTGCAGGGTGAACGCGGGGCCCTTGAGGTCCAGGGCGTACGCGATCCGGGTGGCGGCGAAGTCCTTGTCGTTGAGCTGCATGCCGGTGAACGTCATCCCCGACTCCAGGATGTGCCTGGTCAGGGTGTGCGTCTCCCACGCGAGGTTGTTCGTCGCGCCGAGGAAGAGGCCGATGGCCTCGGGCCGCCCCTCCGCCGAGTAGCCCGCGTCCTCCAGGGCGTGGAAGACCTCCTCGTGCAGGGCGCGGACCTGGGGGTCGATCAACGTCGCGTCGGCGGGGGCGTAGCTGAAGAACTCCGCGTCGAAGTGCTCGACGTGCGGGAACACCCCCTTGGCCCGGACGTAGTTCGCGTCGTCCAGCGCCGCCCGGGTCACGCCCGCGTCGAGCAGTTCGTCGTCGGTGAAGCGGGAGACGGCCTCGACGCCCTCGACCAGGTTGGCCCAGAACCGGTCGACGTCCTCGGCCTGCGGGAACCGGCCGGCCATGCCGATGACGGCGATCTCCAGCCCGGTCTCCCGGCGCTTGACGGCCTTGTTGTCCGGCATGGTCAGAACTCCTCTCCCAGCTCGGCGGCCAGCTCCTCGGCCAGTTCCTCGGCGAGTTCGTCCGCGATCTCCCGCAGCAGCGCGCCGGCGCTGAAGGCCCGCTCTTCCTCCTCCTGCTCGGCGAAGGCGTCCTCGGGTCCGGTCTCGTCGGGTCGGACCCCGGGTTCGTCGGCGCCGGTCCTGCCGTCGAGGTAGGCGGCGAGCGAGGCGATCGACGTGTGCTGGAAGAACTGCACCAGCGGCACGTTGCGGTCCAGCGCCTTGCGCAGCCGGTTGTTGATCGTGAGCAGGTTGAGCGAGTTGATGCCCAGGTCGAAGAAGTTGCGGTCGACGTCGATGGACTCGGCGGGGACCAGGTCGGCGATGATGTCGAAGAGGACCCGCGCCGCGCCGGACGCCGGGCCGAGGTCCGGCGCCTCCCGGCGGGCTTCCGGCTCGGGGCGGATCTCCGCCAGCCGCGCCCGGTCGACCTTGCCGCTCTTGTTCAGCGGGATGCGGTCGAGCCGCACCAGGGCCGCGGGCACCACGTACGGGGCGACCAGCTTGACCATCGCCTGCCGCACCGCGTCCGGCGCGACCGGCTCGCGGGAGACGTAGTAGCCGCGCAGGCTCTTCTCCCCGTCCACCTCGACGCAGACGACGGCGGCGTCCTCGACGTGGTCGAGGGACCTCAGCACGCTCTCGACCTCGCCCAGCTCGACCCGGAAGCCGCTGATCTTGACCTGGTCGTCGACGCGGCCGAGGTAGTCGAGCGTGCCGTCGGGCAGCTCGCGGACCAGGTCGCCGGTCCGGTAGAGCCGGCGACCGGGCAGCGCGGGCACCGTGACGAAGCTCGTGAGGTCGAGGTCCGGCCGGTTGTGGTAGCCGGTCGACACGCCGTCGCCGCCCACGCACAGCTCGCCGACCGCGCCGGGCGGCAGGGGGTTCAGGCCCCGGTCCAGCACGTGGGCCGAGGAGTGCGCCAGCGGTCGCCCGATGGGGACGCGCTCGCGGCGCAGGTCCTCGGCGCGGATCTCGTGCGTCGTGGAGAACGTCGTGTTCTCGGTGGGGCCGTAGCCGTTGGTGATCCGCAGGTCCGGGCAGGCGTCGCGGACCCGCTCCAGGTGCCGGACGGACAGCGCGCTGCCGCCGACGAGGAGGTGGTCGAGCCGGTCGAAGATCGCCGGGTCGTAGGCGCACAGCTGGTTGAACAGCGGCGACGTGAGCCACATGCCCGTCACCTGGTGGCGCTTGACCATGTCGCGCATCAGGTCGCCGTCGAGCACGTCGAGTTCGTCGGCCAGCACCAGGGTCGCCCCGAACAGCATCGTCCCCCAGATCTCGAACGTGCTGGCGTCGAACGCGGGCGAGCCGGTGAACATGACGACCTGGCGGTCGTGGAAGTCGAAGAACTCCTGGTCGGCGACCAGCCGCAGGATGTTGCGGTGGGTGATGCGGCAGCCCTTGGGGTTGCCGGTGGAACCCGACGTGTACATGAGGTAGGCGGTGGCGGCGTTGAGGTTGCGCCGCCGCGGGAACGGCGGCACGTCGGCCGGAGGGAGCTGCGCGACCAGCAGCACCCGGGACGACGCCGGCGCCTTGTCGGCGTGCTCCGGCACCGTGCAGAGGTGCTCCACGCCCGCGTCGGCGACGATGTGCCCGATCCTGGGCCCGGCGTCCTTGGTGTCGATCGGGACGTAGGAGTTGCCGTTCTTGAGCAGGCCGAGGATCGCCGCGAGCAGCTCCGGGCGGCGGTCCACGAGCACGCCGACCGCCGTGCCGGGGACGACGCCCCGTTCCCCCAGCTCCCAGGCGACCGAGTCGGACCAGCGGTCCAGCTCCGCGTAGCTGTACTCCCTGCCCCGCCACACGAGGGCGGTCTTGTCGCCGTGGGTCGCGACGACGCCGGCGAACACGTCCACCACGGACGAGTCCAGGATGGACGGACCCGCTGCCGCCGAACCCGGTGCGGTGGAACCCGGCGCGGTCGAGCCCGGCACCGCCGAACCGGACTCGGCCGGGGCGTCCTCCGCCCGGCCGACACCGAGCGCGAGGTCCGCGACCAGCACCCGCGGGTCGGCCGCGACCGCCGTGAACACGCGCACGAGGCAGCGCTCCAGCTCCCGGACCAGCTCCGGCGCGTAGTGGTTCGCGTTGTAGGCGAACGTGACCGCGAAGTCGCGGCCGGGGTTGACCACGACGTGCAGGTCGTAGCTGGTCCGCTCGAAGACCTCGACGCCCTCGAACGCGATCCCCTCGCCCGTGTCGCCGCCGAAGTCGCGCAGCTGCTCGGACAGCGGGTAGTTCTCGAAGGCGACCACGTGGTCGAGGAGCTTGTTCTTCAGCGGGGTGACGCCCTGCACGTCGTGCAGGGCGTAGTCCTCGAAGGCGCTGGCCCGCAGGTAGGACTCCTGCACGTCGCGGCACAGCCCGGCGAAGTCCTGGTCCGCCGCGGTCGTCACGCGGACCGGCTGCGTGTTCGCGAACAACCCCACCGCGTCGCCGATGCCGGCCAGCTCGGAGCCGCGACCGGACACGACGCTGCCGAAGACGACGTCGTCGGCGTAGTTGAACTTCTGCAGCACGACGCCCCAGGCGGCCTGGAAGACGGCGCTCTGCGTCACGCCGGTCTCCTGCGCGAACCGCTTCAGCCCGTCGTGCAGCCCGGCGGGGAGGGTGAACCGGTGCGCGGCCCCCCGGTAGCCGCCGGGGCGCGGGTCGGCGGGCAGGACGGCCGCGTCCTCGTAGCCGTCGAGCACCTCCGCCCAGTACCGCCGGGCGTCCTCGCCGCGCCGCCGCTCGTGCCACGCGATGTAGTCGCGGTACGGCAGCGCCTCGGTCCTCGGCCGGAACGAGCCGGTGCCGGTCAGCTCCTCGTAGTACCCCATCAGCGTCGCGAACAGCGGGCCGAGGGACCAGCCGTCCAGGATGATGTGGTGGAACGTGAACACCAGGCGCCAGCGCCGGTCGCCGACCCGGATCAGGGTCGCCCGCAGCAGCACGTCCGCGCTGAGGTCGAACCCCTTCGCGCGGTCGGCGACCTTGAACTCCTCGACGTCGCGGTCGAGGTCGGGCCGGTCGCGGTAGTCGCGGACGTCGAGGTCCGGCGCCCACTCCTTCAGCACGACCTGGTACGGCTCGTCGGTGTTGCGGTAGGAGAAGATCGTGCGCAGGGCGCTGTAGGTCCGGGACACGCCCGCGAGCGCCGCGCGCATGTGCCCGGCGTCCACCTCGCCCGCGATCGCGAAGTCGAACTGCTCCACGTAGGCGTCCGAGCCCGTGTCCACCGCGTGGCTGAAGAGCATGCCCTCCTGCATCGCGGCCAGACCGGAGATGGACTCGATGTTGTCTTTGTCAATCATGAACCAGGCTCTCTGCTTCGCCCTGACGCGGTGATCGGGTCGTGGTGGCCGGCGGGCCCGTGCTGGGGTGCGGTGGTCGTCATGGCGCCGATCGGTCCCCGCCCGCGACGTCCAGCAGGATGTCGGCGAGCACGTCCCGGTGGATCGGCGACGACACCCGGAAGCCGCGCGGCGCGGCGGACCGCAGGGCGTCGCGGACCTCGTGGAACGACCTGTCCACGGCCGCCGCGACCCGCCCGGCCACGCCGCTCCGCTCCCACGTGCGCGGGTGGCGCACCTCGACCAGGAGGTCCCGGCCGCTGCGGGACGCGACGACGTCGAGGACGTGGGGTGAGCGCAGCTCCGCGTCGGTGGTGATGTCCGCCGGGAGGTGGGTGACGGCGATGCCGTCGGTGCCGTCCTGGCCACCCAGGTAGTTGAAGCAGACCCGCGGTCGGACCGCGGCCAGCGCGTCCCGGTCCCCGCCCAGGCCGGTGTCGAACCGGAGCAGGGGGCCGAACCCGGCGCCCTTGTCCGGCAGCCGCTCGAACGAGCGCCGCACGGCGTCCAGGGTGTCCTCGACGGTGGGCGCGACCTCGACCAGGTGCGGGAACGTGCTGGTGAACCAGCCCACCGTCCGGCTGAGGTCGTGGTCGCCCGCGATGGGCTCGCGGCCGTGCCCCTCCAGGGTGAACAGCACCCGGTCCCGGCCGGTCACCGAGGCCAGCGCGCGCGCCACGACGGCGAGGACGGTCTCGGCGGCGCTCGCGCCGTGGGCCTCCCGGGCGGCGTCGAGGAACGAGAAGTCGTCGGTCTCGGCCAGCCGGACGACCGTCGCGGCGGTCTCGGACCGCTTCAGGCCGCCCTCCTCGAACACCTCGCCCGCGTCGCCGGCGGCGCGGGCCAGGTCGAGCCAGTAGGGCAGCTGCGGGCGGAAGGCGCCGTCCCGCGCGCGCCGCTCCACCTCGGCGGTCCACGCCGGGAACGGCATGGTCTTGGCCGGCAGCACGGCGTCGGGGTGCGCGAGGCAGGTGAGCAGGTCCTCCAGCAGGACGCCCCACGACACGACGTCCACGGCCAGGTGGTGGATGGCGACTGCGAACTGCCGGCGCCCCTCCCCCAGCCCGGCGGCCAGGCCGACGACCGGGCCGCCCCGCACGCCCACCCGGGCCTGCACCGTCCTCAGGTACTCCGCGAGGTCCGCCCCGGACAGCCCGTCCGGCGCCTCCTCGCCGTGCACGAGCGACGGCGCGTCGACGTCCCGCAGGCTCAGCCCGCCCCGGTCGTCCACCTCGACGCGCAGCAGGTCGTGGTGGCGCGCGAGCCGTTCGGCGGCCCGCACCAGCAGGTCGAGCGTCGTCGGCTCGGTCGGCGTGACCAGCAGGCACTGGGTGAACACCCGGTCGAGGTCGGCCGGGTCGTCGAGGAACGCCCGCTGGACCGCGCTCGGCGTGATCGGGCCGGACAGCGGCGCCGGGTCGTACGCACCCGGCCCGGACCCGGCGTCGGCGGCCCCGGCCAGCTTCTCGTCCAGCGTCCGGAGGGTCGCGTTGCCGAGCAGGTCCGCGACCCGGACCGGGACGTCCCGCTCCTTGAGCCGGGCCACGATCTGGATCGCCTTGATCGAGTCGCCGCCCAGCGCGAAGAAGTTCGCGTCGATGTCGTCCACCGGGACGCCCAGCACGTGCCGCCACGCGTCGGCGAGCACCCGCAGCGAGTCGGTCGCCGGCATCGCGGCCGACGCGCCGGCCGTGAAGTCGGGCTTCGGCAGCGCCGCCACGTCGACCTTGCCGCTGGCGTTCAGCGGCAGCTCGTCCGCCCGGACGATGAAGGACGGCACCATGTAGTCGGGCAGTCGCCGCGCCAACGCCGCGCGCAGCACCGGCTCGTCGTGCTCCCGGCCCTCCTGGTAGCCCACCCAGAGGCACAGGCTCCGGCCGCCCCCCGCGGTCTCGTGCAGGCCGGCGTGCGCCCAGCGGACGTAGGGCTCGTCGAGGGCGACCTGGATGACCTCGGCCAGCTCGATGCGGTAGCCCCTGAGCTTGACCTGCTGGTCGACGCGCCCGGTGTAGTAGAGCAGCCCGTTGCTCTTGAAGGTGACGATGTCGCCGGTCCGGTAGAGCCGCTCGCCCGGCACCGCCGGCACGTGCACGAACCGCTCGGCGGTCAGCTCGGGCTTGTTGAGGTACCCGTCGGCCACGCCCGCGCCGCCGATGTACAGCTCGCCGCTGACGCCGATCGGCACCGGCCGCCGCTGCTCGTCGAGCACCCACAGCGAGGTGTCGTTGACGGGCCTGCCGATCGGGACGGCGTCGTCGGGGTCCAGCGCGTCGAGCGTGTGCACGGTGGCGAAGACCGTGGTCTCCGTCGGGCCGTAGGCGTGGCCGATCCGGCCGGGCCCCAGCAGGTCGAACGCCCGCTTCACGTGCACCGGCGAGGCGATCTCCCCGCCGAAGACGACCTTGCGGACGCTGCCGAGCGAGCCCGGCACGTGGTCGACCACCGCGTTGAACATCGCCGTGGTGATGAAGAAGCGGGTGACCCCGTGCCGCTCGATCGCGGCGCCGAGCCGGTCGAGGTCCAGCACGGACTCCTTGTCCAGCAGCACGAGCGCCGCGCCGTTGGTCAGCGCGCCGAACAGGTCGTAGACGGAGCCGTCGAACGAGTAGTCCGAGATCATGAGGAACACGTCGCTCGGGTCGGCGGCGTGGAAGACGGACCGGTGGACCACGCGCAGCACGCTCCGCTGCCGGATCACCGACCCCTTCGGCACGCCGGTGGTGCCCGAGGTGTACATGACGTAGACCTCGTCGGCGCTGCTGCCCGGCAGGTCCGGGTCGTGGCTGCCGGCGTTCGACCCGGCGAGCGCCCCGACGTCCGCGACGCGGAGCCGCTCGGAGATCAGCTCCGCGGCCTGCTCGCTGCGCGCGGCGGTCGTGAGGAGGGTGCCGGCGCCCGCGTCCTCCACCATCACCCGCAGGCGTTCGACGGGGAAGTCGGTGTTCAGCGGCACGTAGTAGCACCGCGCCTTCAGCACGCCGAGGACGGCGACGACCAGGTCGGCCGAGCGGTCCACGAGCAGCGCCACCGGCGAGCCTGGCGTCACCCCCAGCCGGAGCAGGCCGTGCGCGACCCGGTTGGCCCTGGCGTTCAGCTCCCCGTAGGACAGGCGCTGGTCGTCGGTGATCAGCGCCGTCCGGTCCGGGTCGGCCGCGACGTGCTCCTCGAACAGCCGGGCGATGCCCCGGTCGTCCACCGGCGGCGCCTCGACCGTCGCGAACGCCCGGATCAGCTCGGCCTCCCGGGCGGGCAGCAGGTCGAGCGCGCCCACCGGGTCGTCGTCCGCGGCGGTGACGAACGAGGCGAGCAGCGTCGCGTAGCGCTCCGCGTAGAGCGCCACGGTCTCCTCGCGGAACAGCGCGGTGGAGTACTCCCACTCCAGCAGCAGCGCGCCGTCGGCCTCCCTGGTGCTGAGCGTGATGTCGTACTTGGCGCTGCCGTCGTCGAACGGGACGACCCGCTCGTCGTCGGGCTCCAGCCCCATGTCGGTGTTCTGGTGCACGAAGCAGACGTCGAACAGCGGGCGGCGGCCGGGAACGCGCGGTGGGTCGAGCTCCTCGACCAGGGACTCCAGCGGGTACTCCTGGTGCTCGAAGGCCTCCAGCACGGTCGTGCGCAGACCGGCGACGAAATCGCCGACCCGGGTCGTGGGCGCGGCGGTGACCCGGATGGGCAGCGTGGTGACGAACATGCCCACGAGGTCCTGGTAGGACAGGTCGGGCCGACCCATCACCGGCGCGCCGACCACCACGTCGCCCTGCCCGCTCAGCCGGGACAGCAGCTGCTGGAAGACGCCCAGCAGCACCACGTAGAGGGTGACGTCGTGCTCGCGCGCCCAGCGCTTGGCGGCCTCCAGCAGCTCCCCGTCGACGGACGCGAACAGCGTCGCCCCCGCCGCGGTGACCGCCTCCGACCGCTGCCGGTCCGTGGTGAGCTGGAGCGTCGGCGCGCCGTCGGCGAACCGGGAGACCCAGTAGTCGCGGTGCGGGCGCATGGCGGGGCCGCCCTGCCGCTCCAGCAGGCCGCGGACCGCCGAGCGGTGGTCCCGGCGCAGCGGCGGCAGCGGCGTCCCCGCGGCGATCGCGGCGAGGTCGCGGAACAGGATGCCCATCGAGGTGCCGTCGGTGACGATGTGGTGGATGTCGATCGCCACGCAGGACACGCCGTCGTCGAACTCGAAGCAGCCGACGCGGAACAGCGGCGCGGTGTCGAGCCGGAACGGCCGGACGAACCGCGCCATCTCCCGGCGGGCCGCGCCCTCGTGGTTCTCGCCCGCCGCGGGCGCGCCGAGCCGCCGGTGCTCGACGGCGACCGGCACCTCCTCGTGCACGCGCTGGAACGGCACCCCGTCGCGCAGGTGGAACGTCGAGCGGAGGCCGGCGTGCCGCCGCACCAGCGTGCGCAGCCACCCCTCCAGCTCGGCGACGTCGGGCGCGCCGGCGCGGATCGTCAGGCCGCTGACGTTGTACGCCACCGAGTCCTCGTCCACCTGGCCGGAGACGAACATGCCGCGCTGCGACGCGGTCAGCGGCAGCTCGTAGGACTCGACGACCTCGGCCGCCGGGACCGGGCGGGCGGCGGCCAGCCGCGACCGGACCAGCCGCTCGTCCAGCCGGAAGTCGCCGATCACCGCGTCCGCGAACTCGTCGAACGACGGTGTCGCCAGCAGCGTGGTCGGCGGGATGTCGAGGTCGAGCACCGCGTTGAGCAGCTGCGTGATCTTCACCGACGAGACGGAGTCGCCGCCGAGGGCGAAGAAGTCGTCCGCGCCGCGGATGACCGGGTAGCCGAGGACCTCGGACCACACGCCGGCGATCACCGTGCGGGGCACCGCGTCCTCGGCCGACTCGTCGAGCCCGTCGAGGTGCGCGGGACGCGCCAGGATCGCGCGGAGCAGGTCGACCGGGTCGGTCGACGCCCGCTGCTCGACGCCGGCCGCCGGCCGCGCCCGGACGGTCTCGTCCCACAGCCGCACGTGGTGGAACAGCTGGGGCGGCAGCGGCACCCGCCGCACGCCCGCGTCCCGGTCGAGGCCGGCGAACGGCCGCGCGCGGCCCGCGAGGAAGGCGGTGGCGGCGTCGCCGAGGTGCCGGGAGCCGCCGAGCGGGGACGACGGCGGCTCGCGCAGCACGAGGCCGCCGTCCACCAGGGGCGAGTCGTCCGCCCGCGCCGGGTCCAGCAGCCGCCGCAGCCCGTCGCGCAGGCCCTCCCGGGTCTCGCACAGGACGACCGCGCGGACCGCCTGGTGCTCGCGGCCCACCTGCATGGTGAAGCACACGTCGGCCAGGTCGTGCCCGGGGTGGCGGTCGAGGTGCGCCAGCTGCGCCGCGGCGGTCCGGGCCAGCAGCTCCTCGGTGCGCGCCGAGATCGGGTAGAGCCGGGGCGCGCGGTCGGCCGCCGTCCGGTCGGCCGCCGCGCGGGCGGGTGCCTCCTCCAGCACCACGTGGCAGTTCGTCCCGCTGAGGCTGAAGCTGCTCACGCCCGCCCGGCGCGGGGTGTCGGCGGCCTCCCACGGGGTGAGGCGGTCGGCGACGTAGACCGGCGCGGTGACCAGGTCGAGGAGCTGGTTCGGCACGTCGAAGTGGATCGACGGCGGGATGGTCCGGTGCTCCAGGCACAGCAGGGTCTTGATCAGCGACGCCAGGCCCGCGGCGCCGACCGCGTGCCCGATGTTCGTCTTCACCGAGCCGAGCGCGCAGAACTGCCTGCGGTCGGTGAACTCGGCGAACGCGCTGGTCAACCCCTTGATCTCGATCGGGTCGCCCAGGGTCGTGCCGGTGCCGTGCGCCTCGATGTAGGACACCGACTCCGGCGCGATGCCGGCCCGCTTCCACGCGCTGACCAGCAGGTTCTTCTGCGCCTGCGCGTTCGGGGCGGTGAGGCCGTTGCTGCGGCCGTCGTTGTTGACCGCGCTGCCGAGGAGCACGCCGTAGACGTGGTCGCCGTCGGCGAGCGCGCGCGACAGCGGCTTGAGGTAGACCCCGGCCACCCCCTCGCTCCACACCGTGCCGTCGGCCGCGGCGTCGAACGCCCGCACCCGGTGGTCGGCGGACTCGGTCTCGTTGCCGAGGCTGGACGGCGACAGGAACAGGTTGATCGCGGCGACGAACGCGGTGTCGCAGTCGCCGTCGCGCAGCGCCTTGATCGCCGCGTCCACCGCGACCAGGCCGGACGAGCACCCGGTGTCGATGACGGAGGCGGGTCCGCGGAAGTCGAGCAGGTACGACAGGCGGCTGGCCAGGATGCCCGACCACGAGCCGGTGATGGCCGAGAAGTCCAGCTCCGAGAGGAACGGCAGGTAGGACGTGATCAGCCGGTGCGTGTGGTCGTTGCCGACGAACACGCCGGTGTTGGACCCGTACAACGCGCTCTTGGCGTACCCGGCGTCCTCCATCGTCTCGACCAGCACTTCGAGGAGGTTGCGGTGGTACGGGTCGAGCTGCGTCGCCACGTGCGGCGGGATGCCGAAGTACTCGGCGTCGAACAGGTCGACCCGGTCGAGGTAGCCGCCCTTGCGGACGGCCGAGGTGCCGCCCTCGACCCGCCGCAGGTCGTCCAGCCGCAGCGGCGGGAAGTCGCCGATCGACTCGCGGCCGTCGACCAGGTTGCGCCAGAACTGCTCCTTGTCCGGCGCGCCGGGGAACCGGCAGGCCATGCCGATGACGGCGACGCGGTCGTCGTCCCGGCCGGAGTCCCCGATCGCGCGGATGAACTCCTTCGCCCGGTCGACGTCCAGCGCCTCCTGCTTCACCTGCATGAGCAGGTACCGCAGCAGGTCCTTCTTCAGCTCCGCGGTCGGCTTCATGCCTGCGCCCTCCCGGCACCGTCGGCGTCGGCGGCGAACATGGTCATCAGCTCGGCGTCGCCGATCTCCTCCAGCACGTCCTGGAGCGACCGGTCCACGCCGGGGTCCGCCACCCCGGCACCGGCCGCCTTGGACCCCGCCGCCTTGGACCCCGCTGCCCCGGACTCCGCCGCGATGCGCTCGTCGACGTAGTCGGCGAGGCTGGTGACGGTCGCGTAGGAGTACAGGTCGGCGATGTCGATGCGGCCGGGGTAGACGTCCTCGACCTTCTGGAGCAGCTGCGCCGTCATCAGCGAGTTGCCGCCCAGGTCCTGGAAGCTGGCGTGGACGTCGACCTCCGCCAGGCCGAGCACCGCGCCGTAGACGGCGCCGATCCTCAGCTGGGTCTCGCTCGGGTCGGACAGGCCGACGAGGCGCACCTCGGTCACCCCGTCACCGGTCGCCGGGGCGCCCGTGCCCGCCCGCGCGACGGCGTCGGCGACGGCGTCCTCCACCAGGAAGGGCATCTCGCCCAGGCGTTCCCGCAGCACCCCGAGGTCGAACGCGGCCGGGACGACGCCGTCCGCCGGGTGGCGCAGGAAGTGCGCCAGCCAGGCCAGGCCGTCCTTCACGGTGAGCGCGCGGAACGGCGCGTCGCCGTCGCCGACCCCGTACCGCACGGCCATGCCGACCTCGGACCACGTCGGCCAGTTGACCGACAGCGCGCGGACCCCCTCGGCCCGCGCCCGCACGGCCAGGGAGTCCGTGAACGCGTTGGCGGCGCAGTAGTCGCCCTGCCCCTGCCCGCCCGTGATGGCGGTGATGGACGAGAAGAACACCAGGAACGCGCCGGGGTGCTCCTTCGCCAGCTCCACCAGGGCCAGGCTCCCGTCGACCTTCGGGGCCAGCACGGCGTCGAAGGTCGAGCGGGACTTGCCGGCCAGGAACCCGTCGCCCGCCACGCCCGCCGCGTGGACGATGCCGTCGAGGGTGACGTCCTCCTCCCGCAGCCGCTCGGCCAGCCCGCGCACGTCGGCCTCCCGCGACACGTCGCACACGACGTGCTCGGCGGCGGCGATGCCCGCGACGCGCCGGGCGGTCGTCTCGTCCAGGGGCCTGCGGCCGAGCAGGATGATCCGCTCGGCGCCCTCGCGGGCCATCTCCTCGGCGACGGCGAGCCCGAGCCCGCCCGCGCCACCGGTGACCACGAACGTCCCGCCCGCGTACAGCGGCCCGGCCGCCTCCTCCCCCTCCGGGTCCACCCCTTCCGGGTCCACCCCTTCCGGGTCCACCCCTTCCGGGTCCACCTCGGCGTACCGCAGGCGCCGCAGGTGGGTCTCCTCGCCCCGGACGGCCCGCGGCACGCCGCCGGCCCCGCTCAGGGCCTCGGGGAGGAGGAAGCCGAGGTCCGCGTCCGCGCTCGCGTCCACCACGTCCACCAGCAGGTGCCGGTGCTCCTGCCCGACCACCAGCGCGAGCGCCTCGGTGGCGGCGGAGTGCGGGTCGGTGGCGCCGTCGCCCGGCACGACCCGCCAGGCGTCCCGGCCCAGCACCTTCAGGCCGTGCGGGAGCTTGACCCGGTGCGACACGAAGGCGCGGTACAGCTCGAACAGGGCGTCCACGCCGGTGGCCCGCCGCCGGTCGGTCGGCCCGTCGGGCGCGGTGGAGTCGGGCGAGGTGAAGTCGGTCGCGAACAGCACGCCCTCGACCCCCTCCTGCCGCAGCCGCTCGGCGAGCAGGCCCGCGCCGTGCTCGTCGGGGGCGTACACGTGCCGGGCGGGGTCGGTCCGCTCACCCAGGTAGCACGGCACGACCCGGTGCCCGAGCGCCTCGACCCCGGCGGCCAGCCGCCGGCCCCGCGCGGTGTCCAGCACCACCGGTGCCCACACCGCGGGCGCGCCGACGTCGGCCCGCGGCCGGGGCACGGGCAGCCACTCGACCTCCAGGTACCGGCGCGGCCCGGCCAGGTCGAACCGCCGCCAGTCGACCTTCTTCACGGTGTAGTCGGTGATCCGCCCGAACGGCCGGCCGTCGACGTCGAGGAGGTCCACGTCGTAGGTGATCGTCTGGCCGTCGCGGCTGTCGTCGCGGACCGTGCGGATCAGCGAGTAGAACGTCTCCGGCATGGGCCGGTGGAGCACGAAGCCCTTGTAGACGTAGGGCAGGAACGTCTCGCCGCTGTTCTGCGAGATGAGGTTCACCGCGTTGTCGAGCTTGGCCGGGTGCAGCCCGAAGGTCTCGCTCGGCACGCCCTCCGGCAGCCGCAGCAGGGTCAGCGCGCCGGTCTCGTGCCTCCACACCGCCCGGACGTTGTCCCAGCGCGGGCCGAACTGGAACACGCCGGTGTCGGTCTCGGTGGGGTAGGGGTCGGTCACCTCGACCGCCGCCGCCTTGAGGGCGTCGACGTCGACGGGGTCCGCCGGGGCGTCGTCGTGCGACGCGCTGATCCGGCCCTCGACGTGCACGACCCACTCGCCGTCCCGCGAGCCGGCCACCTGGAACGAGTAGCCGTGCCCCACCCGCTCCAGGCTGGTGCGCACGGTCGCCCCCTCGCCCTCCTCGACGGCGAGGGGCACGAGGAAGAACACGTTCTCGAACCGCACGGCCGGCGCGTCCTCCACGGCGGCCAGCGCGGCGCGCGCCATCTCCAGGTACGTCGTGCCCGGCACCACGGGCCGGCGCTCGATCCGGTGGTCGGAGAGCACCCAGTGCCGGTCGACCGACAGCGTGTTCTCGAACACGACCCCGGCCCCGGAGCGGCTGACCTCCTCGCCCAGCAGGGGGTTGGCCTCGGCGGTGGCGAAGCCCCGCACGCTCGTCCGCAGGGGCTTGGCCCAGTGGCGGGTCCGCTCGAACGGGTAGGTGGGCAGCGGCACGCGGCGGCGCGGCTCGTCGGCGTAGAACGCGGCGAAGTCGACGCGGGCGCCGCGGACGTACGCGGTCGCCAGCTCGGTGAGCGCGGCGCGGTCGCCCCGCGCGCGGTACTCGGCGAGCTTCGCGTTGGCGGAGTCGGAGAGCCGCTTGCCGGTCTGCGCGGTGATGTCGCCGGGGCGCAGGTCGCCCCTCTTGTCGCTGACGACGGCGTGCACGCCGTGGAAGACGCCCCGCTGCTCGTCGGTGCCGGGGCCGCGCTCCCGCAGCCGGTCGACCGACTCGGCCAGCTGCTCCTTCGTCGCGGCGACGACCACGACGCGGTGCTCGTGGTGGCCGCGGCCCACGTTGGACGTGTAGCAGATGTCGGCGAGCGACCACGGGCTGTCCGCCAGCACGGCCGCGTACCGGTCCAGGAGCCCGGTGAGGGCCGCCTCGGTCTTCGCGCTCGCGGTGAAGCAGTAGCGCTCCCGCAGCTGCGGCTCGGCGCGGTACCGGGGCGCCTCCTCCAGGACCATGTGGCAGTTCGTGCGGATGAAGCCGAACGAGCTGATCCCGGCCCGCCGGGGCTCGCCGCCGGTGTCCCACTCCACGAGCCGGTCGTTGACGTACAGCGGGCCGTCGGTGAAGTCGATGTACGGGTTGGGCACCTCGAAGTTCACCGAGGGCGCCAGCAGGCCGGATTCGAGCGACTTCACGACCTTGGCCAGCGAGGCCGACCCGGAGGCCGCCACCATGTGGCCCATCGTGGTCTTGAGGGAGCCGATGCCGCAGAACTGCTTGCGGTCGGTGTGCCGGCGGAACGCGTTGGTCAGGCCCTTGACCTCGATCGGGTCGCCGAGCACGGTCCCCGTGCCGTGCGCCTCGACGTACGTGATCGTCTCGGGCGGGACGCCGGCCTTGGCCCAGGCGTCGAGGACGACCCGCTCCTGCATCAGCGCGTTGGGCGCGGTGATGCTGTTGGACGTGCCGTCGTTGTTGATGGCGGAGCCCTTGATGACGGCGCGCACGTGGTCGCGGTCGGCCAGCGCCTTGCGCAGCGGCTTGAGCAGCACGATGCCCGCGCCCTCGCCCCACAGCGTGCCGTTCGCGCGGGCGTCGAAGGTGCGCACGCTGTCGTCGCCCGAGACGACGTTGTCCATCGTCGCGCCGGACAGGAAGCTGGTCTTCGGCTCGCCGCCGGAGGACAGGTTGATGCCGCCCGCCAGCGCCATGTCGCACTCGCCGAGCAGCAGCGACTGGATGGCCTGGTGCACGCTGACGCTGCCCGCGGAGCACGCGGTGTCGGTCATGACGCAGGGGCCCTTGAGGTCGAGCACGTAGGAGATGCGGCTGGCGACCATCCCCTCCCAGGAGCCGGACAGCTGCATCGGGTGGCGCTCGGAGAACATGCGGTAGTACGAGTAGTTCGACTGGTCGCGGCCGAGGAACACCCCGGTCCGCGACCCGACCGCGGCCTCGCCGCCGTAGCCCGCGTTCTCCAGCGCCTCGTACGCCACCTCCAGCGCGATGCGCTGGTTCGGGTCCATGTAGTCCGCTTCGAGCGGGGGGATGCCGAAGAAGCGCGAGTCGAAGTGGTCGATGCGGTCGAGGTACCCGCTCACCGAGTAGAGCCGGTCGAGGTCGGCCTCGGCGACCGGCCGGCCCAGCAGGACCTCCGCGTAGTACGGGTTGCGGAGGACGTCGTACATGTCCTCCTTGCGCGACCGGGGGTAGTCGCGGATGCAGTCCCGGCCCACCTTGAGGAAGTCCCAGAACTGGTCGACGTCCGTGGCCTCGGCGAAGCGGCCGGCCAGGCCGATGACCGCGATGTCCTCGTGCGCGTTGGCGCCCGACAGTTCGAGCAGCAGCCTCTTGGTGCGGTCGCGGTCGATCTGCTTGTTGACGAACTGTTCGAGGATGAAATCCTTCACGCTGTCCATCTGGTGTCCGTCTCCTCGACCGTGATCGCGCCCTGCTCCAGCAGGTCCAGCAGCTTGTCGATGTCGCCCTCGTCGGCCTCGGCGGCGGGCGGCGGGCCCGCGTCGGCCGGTTCGCCCACGCGCAGCCTGGACCTGAGGCAGTCCACCTGGGCGGCGACGGTGGTGAAGCGGAAGAGGTCCGTGATGTCGACCAGGCCCGGGTAGCGCTCGTCGTAGAGCTTGAGCACCTGCGCCGTGAGCAGCGAGTTGCCGCCCAGGTCGCCGAACTCCTCGTGCGCGTCCAGCACGTCGAGGTCGAGCGCCTCCGCCCAGATCCCGGCGACGGCCCGTTCGAGGTCGCCGACGGGGTCCAGCCCGCGCAGCTCGACGGCCCGCGCGCCCGTGCCCCGGTCCGCCTCGCGCGGCGCCTGCCGGGTCGGTTTCCGCATCCGGCCGGGCATGAGCACCGGCGCGGGGGCGCCGGACGTCATGAGGGCGTCGAGCAGGTCCACCGCCTCGGCGGTGTCCAGCGGCGGGAACAGCTCGTCCTCGTCGGCCGCGCCCATGCGCTCGGCGATCCCCGTCTCGCGCCACGCGGGCCACTGCACGCTCAGGCCGGGCAGGCGCTCGCGGTCGCGGTGCTGGGCCAGGCTGTCCAGCACCAGGTTCGCGGCCGTGTAGTCGGTCTGGCCCTGGTCGAGCAGCAGCCCGGCGATGCTGGAGAACGCGACGAAGTAGTCGGGCCGGTCGGTCAGCGTGGCCTCGTGCAGGTGCACCGCGCCCAGCGCCTTGGGCCGGTACACCTCCCGGAACTCGTCGACGCCCTTCGTGACCAGGAAGCCGACCCCGGGACGCCCGGCGAGGTGCAGGACACCGGAGATCCGGCCGTGCCGCTCGCGGAGGTCGCGCACGGTCCGCTCGACCGCCCGCCCGTCGCCCAGGTCGAGCCGGACGACCTCGAACACGTCCAGGTCGCGCTCGAACTCCGCCCAGTCCGGGCGGGTCGCGTCCGCGCGGTCGGACCCCAACAGGACGAGCTTGCGCACGCCGCGCCGCACCAGGTGCCGGGCCACGGCGGTGCCGAGGTCGCCCGTGCCGCCCGACACGAGGGTCACGCCGTCACCGGGCAGCGGCGCCCGCGCGCCGTCCCGCGACGGGACCGGCTGCCGCTTCACGTGCGGCTCGTGCGGCCGGCCGTCCCGGTAGAGCAGGAACGGCGGCCGGTCGGCGCCCGTGGCCTCGGCCACCAGCGCCGCCGGGGCGGTGCGCTCGTCGCTGTCGACGCAGCGGATGCCGAGGGCCTTGTACTCCAGCGCCGCGACGCGCATCAGGCCGAGCACCCCGGCCTGGCCGGGGTTCACCGAGGTCTCGTCGCCGGTGACCGCGAGCGCGTTGTGCGTCAGGACCAGCAGGCCGTCCGCGAACGCGAGCCGCCGGTCCGAGACGAGCCGGAGCAGGTCCAGCGCCCGTTCGACCGGCTCGCCGGTGGCCTCGGCGAGCGAGGCGTCCCCGGCGGGCAGGCAGGCCAGCACGCCGAACGCGAACGCGCGGCCCTCGCCCACCCGCTCGTCGGCGTCCCCGGCGCCCGGCAGCGGGACGCAGTCGTAGCCGGCGGACTCCAGCTCGCCGCGCACGCCGTCGAGGGCGGTGCCGAAGTCGCCGCAGAGCAGGACGGTGCCGCCGCCCCGCCGCAGCGGGGCCGGCGGGGCGACGGGCCGGTAGCCCTGGGCGTAGCCGTACTCGCCGGACCCCCGCACGTCGAGGTCGACCGCCGACTTGACGCAGTAGTTGTCCACCGTCAGCAGCACCCGGCCGGTCGGGTCGACCACGGTCACGTCGAACGCGTACAGCGCGCCGTCCACGGACTCGGGCCGCTTGCGGAAGTGGGCGAGCACGCGGGCGGGCAGGGAGTCGCGGACGGTCAGGACGCCGTACGAGAACGGCAGGTACAGCCGCTCCTGGTCGTAGACGTTGCTGGGCGCGTTGACCACCGTGTCGAACAGCGAGGGGTGCAGGACGTAGTCGGCCAGCTCGGACCGGTACCGCCGGGGCAGCTCGAACTCGTAGAGCAGCTCGGTCGCGCCCTCGTCGGAGCACCCGTCGCCCAGCGTCGCGGTCCAGCGGTCGCTGACGTCCAGCCCCTTGGCGCGGTCGGAGCCCTCGGGCTCGCGCAGCGGGCGGTCCAACCGCCGGCGCAGGTCCTCGACGTCGAGCGGCGCGACCGCCGCGGCCACGGCGTCGGGCACCAGCTCGGCCCGCGCGTTCTCCAGCCAGTCACCACCGGCGTCGCGGCTGGCGATGGTGACGGCGCTGACGTCGCCCCTGGCCTCGAAGATGACGTGCACCTCCTTCTCCTCGCCGTCGGCGACCGCCAGCGGCGCGGCGAAGAAGACGTCGCGCAGCGTCGCCCCGGCCCCGGACAGGCCGAGCCGGCGGGCCGCCGACACGACCAGCTCGACCAGGCCGGTGCCGGGCAGGACGCCCACGCCGTGGATGCGGTGCTCGGCCAGCTCCCAGTGGCGCTCCGGGGCGAGCCGGCACACGACGGTGTCGCGGCGCAGCGAGCGCACGACCTCGGCGTCGTCGACCAGGCCCCGGCGGCCCCGCTCGACCGGGTCGACCCAGCACCGGGACCGCTCGAACGGGTAGGTGGGCAGCGACGTGCGGCGGGCCCCCTCGGGCGCGACCCGCCGCCAGTCGACCTCGGCGCCGCGGGCGTAGAGGGACGCCAGCCGGCGCAGGGCCGCGCGGTCGGCGGTCGGGGCGGCCTCGGCCGCGGCCTCCCGGGTCAGCCCGTCGCGCTCGGCGTGGGTGAGGTCGTGCGGCTCGCGCTTCGCGCCCTCGTCCGGCACCAGGCGGAACGACCCCCGGCTCACGTCCGGGTCGTCGGCGGAGCCGTCGACGTCCTCGACGAACCGCGCCAGCAGCGCGTCCAGCTCGGCGCGGCTCCCGAAGACGAACGCGGCGCGCACGCCGTGGTGCAGCCGGCCGACCGACGCGGTGAAGGCGAGGTCGGCGAGGTCGACCTCGTGGCGCGGCAGGAAGTCGCGGTAGCGCTCGGCGAGCCTGGCCAGCGCCCGGGGGCTCCGGGCGCTGAGGGGCAGCAGCGAGCAGGACGGGCCCGCCCCGGCGCTGTCGCGGGCCGGGAGCGGGTCCGCACCGCGCAGGACGAGGTGGCAGTTCGTGCCGCTCAGCCCGAAGCTGTTGATGCCCGCGTACAACGTCTCCCGGTCGTCGTCGGACCAGGGCACGGTCCGGTCGTTGACGAACACCGGGGTCTGCGCGAACGCGATGTTCCGGTTCGGCTCCTCGAAGTTGAGGCTCGCCGGGAGGACGCGGTGCTTGAGCGACAGGACGAGCTTGGCCAGCCCGACGAGGCCGGACGCGTTGTCCGTGTGGCCGATGTTCGTCTTGACCGTGCCGATGCCGCAGAACTGCTTGCGCGCCGTCTGCCGGGAGAACGCCCGGTCGATGCCGCTGACCTCGACCGGGTCGCCGAGCCTGGTCGCGGTGCCGTGCGCCTCGATGAAGCTGATCTGCTCGGCCCTGACCCCGGCGTCGGCGAGGGCGTCGGTGATGAGGTCGGCCTGCGCGTCGGCGTTGGGCGCGGTGATGCCGTTCGACGCGCCGTCCTGGTTGACCGCGCCGCCCATGATGACCGCGTGGACGTTGTCGCCGTCGCGCCGCGCGCGTTCCAGGGACTTGAGCACGAACACGACGCAGCCCTCGGCGGTGCTGGTGCCGTCGCCGCGGTGGTCGAACGTCCGGGTGCGGCGGTCGCCGGACAGCGTGTCCTGGATGTCCTTGATGCCGATGCCGGACTCGTCGGCGTCGACCGGGAGCAGGTCGGTCTTCACCGCGCCGACGATCGCCATCGAGCACTCGCCGTTCTGGATCGCGCGGTAGGCCGTGTAGGCGGCCACCAGGCCCGACGAGCAGGCCGTGTCGACCAGCAGCGACGGCCCGCGCAGGTCCAGCAGGTAGGCGATCCGGCTGGCGATCATCGAGCGGATGTTGCCCGCGACCGCGATCTCGGGCGCGTCGGGGTCGACGGCCTGGATCATCGACCGGTAGTCCTCGCCGAAGTCGGCCGACATGCCCGCGTAGACGCCGACCTTCGCGCCGGCGAGGTCCGCGTTCAGGTAGCCGGCGTCCTCCAGCGCGGCCCAGGCGGTCTCCAGGAAGATCCGCTGGTTCGGGTCGATGGACTTGGCCTCCTGCTTGGACAGCGAGAAGAACCGGTGGTCGAACCCGGACACGCTGGGCAGGCGGGCGCCGCCGGAGTAGCGCTCGGCCGCGATGGGCAGCCGCACGCCGCGCGCGGCGAGGTGGGCGTCCACGTCGGCGCGCCGTTCGGCCGACAGGTCGCGGTACCCCTCCTCGCCGCGCACCAGGCCCGACCAGAACTCGTCGAGGTCCTCCGCCTCGCCGACCCGGCCGCTCATCCCGATGACGGCGACGGGTCCGGCCTTCTTGCGCGGGCTGGAACGGGTGACGCGGACGTCGGAGTCGTCCGGGAGCCGCGTCAGGTCCAGGTCGTCGAGACCGAGCAGGGAGCTCATGTGGCGAGTGCCCCCGCGATCGTCCGGAGGCCGGTGTCGCCGGTGCGGCGCAGGATCGACTCGACGCGGTCCCGCTGCTCGGCCTCGGGGACCCGCTTGGTCCTCATGATGGTCAGCAGCAGGTCCAGCGCGGCCTGCTTCCGCTCGTCGGGCAGGGTCGCCTGGTCGAGCTTGGACAGGTCCTGGAGCTCGCGGTACGGCAGGACGACGCCGCGCTGGTACTCCTCGGCGTCGAAGTTCCGGTTCCGGGTGGCCGCGGCGGCGCCCAGGAACAGCCCGACCAGCCCCGGTTCGCGCTTCTTCAGCTCGACGAGCCGGTCGATCACCGCGTCGACCCGCTCGCGGTCCTCGTCGAGGTTGTGCACCTCGCCCGCGCCGACGACGCCCGTCAGCATCTTCTTGAGCACCTGCTTCGGCCCGACCTCGATCCACACGGCGGCCTTGCGGTCCACCAGGGACGCCACGATGCGGCTCCAGCGGACCGGGCTGGTCAGCTGGACCGCGAGGGCTTCCCGGATGGCCTCGGGGCCGCCGTGCGCCTCGCCGGTGACGTTGCTGTAGACCGGCACGGACGGCTCGGTGAACCCGACCGCGTCGAGCGCCTCGGTGTAGGCGGGCACCGCGTCCGCCATGTACGTGCTGTGGAACGCGCCGGCCACGTTCAGCCTGACCACCTTCGCCCCGCGGTCCTCCAGGTGGGCGGTCACGCCCTTCAGGTCGTCCAGCGTGCCCGACAGCACCGTCTGGGTCCCGGTGTTGTAGTTGGCCACCTGCACGTGGTGGCCGGCGGAGTTGAAGTCCTCGACGCACTCCTCCACGTCGGCGACCGGCAGCCGCACGGCGGCGACCATCCCCGTGCCGCCCTCGGCGACGCAGTCCTCCATCGCCTCGCCGCGCGCCTTGACCAGGCGCACCGCGTCCTCGAACGACAGCGCGCCCGCCGCGAGCAGCGCGGTGATCTCCCCCAGGCTGTGCCCGGTCATGCACGACACCGGGACCTCCCGGCCCTCGGTCATCACCTCGTACATCGCGTAGCCGAGCACCAGCAGCGAGACCTGGGCGAACCTGGTCCTGGTCACCTCCGCGGGCGGCGCGGTGAAGCAGAGGTCGGCCAGCGAGTAGCCGACGATGTCGGACGCCTGCGCGAAGCGGTCGCGGACGCCGCGGTTCTCGTCGAACCACGTCCTGCCCATGCCCGCGAACTGGGAACCCTGTCCCGGGAACACGATCACGAGATCCTTCATGACTGCACCTTCTCCTTCGACGCGGGCGGGGCCAGGACTCCGAGGAGCTTCACGTGGCCGCCCAGCAGCTGTTCCACCCGCGCGGGGTCCACCTCGCGGGCGTGGTCGATCCGGACCGCGACGGCGTCGGGCGCGACGTCCACGGCGAGCACGAGGTCGAAGTGGCCGAGGAGGTCGGCCTCCTCGGCCTGCCGAGCACGGCCGCACGCGACGGACACCGTGCGGTCGACGCCGCGGCAGGCGACGAACCGTTCGAGGTCGATCCGGTCGTTGCGGTCGAGCTGCCGCCGGTAGTCGTCCAGGACCTCGGCGAGGTCGGCCTTCCCGGCGAAGTCGAACCGGACCACGACCACGCGGCCGTCGTCGGCCACGACGCACAGCGAGACGTCGTCCTCGCCGAGGAGCTTGTTGAGCGTGACCGCGAGCGCGACGTGCGCCAGGTCCTCCGGCTCGTGCGCCCCGCCGTCCCGCAGCCGTTCCAGGGTGGCCCTGGTGCGCTCGGGCAGCACGGCCTCCACCCGGCCGTCGGTCTGGGCGCCGCTCGTGAACCACGACCCGGGCAGCCGCACGCCGAACCCGGTGACCAGCGCGGCGTCGCGGCGGGCGAGCCCGGCCTCCAGGTGCTTCTGCAGCTTGCCGATCGTCGGGTTCGCGAACAGGTCGCTCACGTCCAGCAGGCCGGGGAACCGCCGGTGCAGCTCCTCCAGCAGCAGGACCAGGCTGAACGAGTTGCCGCCGAGGTCGAAGAAGCTCTCGTCGTAGCCGATCGGGACGTCGCCGAGGACCGTGCGCCACGCCGCGACCAACTCCTGCGCCACGCCCGTGCGGCGCTCGTCGGCGGGTGCGGCGACCACCGGCCGGTCGGCCCGCGCCTCCAGCGCCCTGCGGTCGACCTTGCCGCTCGTCGTCATCGGGATGTCCGGCACCGGCGACAGGGTCGCGGGGACCATGTAGTCGGTCAGGCGCTCGGCCAGCCAGTCCTTGAGCACCTCCGGCGCGAGGTAGGCGCCCTCGCGCACCTGGTAGAAGCCGCGGATGACCTGGCTGCCGCCCGGCAGCCGGTGGACGACCACCGCCGCGCCGGTCACCAGGTCGTGCCCGGTGATGGCCAGCTCGACCTCGCCCAGCTCGACGCGGTAGCCGCGGATCTTCACCTGGTCGTCCACCCGGCCCAGGCAGTGGACCTCGCCGTCGCGCCACAGCGCGCGGTCGCCGCTGAGGTAGATCCGGCCCTCCCCGAACGGGTTGGCGCGGAACCGCTCGCGGGTCAGCTCGGGGCGGTGGAGGTACCCGGGCGACACGCCGAGCCCGCCGATCCACAGGTCGCCGGCCACGCCCTCGGGCACCAGCCGGAGGGCGTCGTCCAGCACGAGGAACGTGGTGTTGGCGATCGGCGTGCCGATGGTGACGTCGCCGGTGGCGCCGGTGAGGTCCTTGGCGCTGGACCAGATGCAGGTCTCGGTCGGGCCGTAGACGTTGTGGACGGTCAGCGACGCGTGCTCGGCCAGCCGGGGCAGCAGGTCCTCCGGGAACGCCTCGCCGCCGACGACGAGCTTGTCCAGCCGCGCCAGCGCGCGGTGGGCGGCCCCGGGGTCGGCGAACAGCAGGCGCAGCCGGGTCGGCGTCACCTGGAGGTACTCGACACCGTTGGCCGTGACGAACTCCGCGATCTCGGCGGGGGTGCGGACCTCCGACCCGGCCGCCACCACGACGGTGCCGCCCGTCGCGAGGGTCAGCAGCGTCTCCAGCAGGAAGATGTCGAAGGACGGGGTGGTGAGGCAGCCCACCACCTTGTGCTCGGCCCACCCGAGCGCCTCGGGCATCCCGGCGAGGAAGTTCGCCAGCGACCCGTTCGTCACCGTGACGCCCTTCGGCGTCCCGGTCGAACCGGACGTGAAGATGACGTACGCGAGGTCGTCCGGCCCGGCCGGCGTCGCGCCGGTCGCGCCACCGTCGAGCGGGTCGTCCTGCCGCAGCACCAGCGCGCGGTCGCCGAGGTCCGCGGCGGCGGCCGACTCCGCGGTGCAGACGACCTTCGCCGGGGCCGCGGTGTCGATGACCAGCCGCAGCCGCTTCGCCGGGTCGCCCACGTCCATGGGGAGCCACGCGGCGCCGATGCGGTTGACCGCCAGCATCGACACCACCAGGTCGGGCGTCGGCGGCAGCAGGAGCCCCACCAGGTCGCCCGCGCCGAGGCCGTGCGCGCGCAACAGGCCGGCGCACCGCTCCACCCGGTCGGCCAGCTCGGCGTAGGTGACGTCCTCGCCGCCGAAGCGGATCGCGGGTCGTCCCGCGTGGTCGCGCAGCGCCGTGCCGAGCACCTCGGCGAGCGGCGGCACGTCCGCGACGACCGGCCCGGTGCCCCACCGCAGCAGCCGGTTCCTGCTCTCGTCGTCCAACCGGGACAGCTCCTCGACCGTCCGGTCCGGCTCGCGCACGACCCGGGCGAGCAGCTCCGCGTACTGCTCGACCAGCTCGGTCATCCGCCGCTCGCCGTAGACGGCGGAGAAGTTCAGGTCGCCGAACAGGCCGCCGTCGCGCTCGGTCAGCTCCAGGGAGAGCGCGAACATCGAGCGCGGCACGGCGACGTCCTCGGACGTGCCCACGACGTCGCCGAACCGGTGCACGCGGTCGCGGGCGTTGGTGAAGGTGAACATCACGTCGAACAGGGCGTTGCGCCCGAAGTCCCGGTCGAGGTCCAGCTCCTGGACCAGGGTCTCGTAGGAGTACGCCGAGTGGTCCACCGCCGCGAGGCTGGTGTCGCGCACCGCCCGGAGCAGGTCCGGGAAGCGGGTGTCACCGGTCGGGCGGACGCGCAGCGGCAGCGACTGGGCGAACATACCCACGGTGCCCTCGAACGAACCGATGATGCGCTGGTCGAGGGGGACGCCGACGCACAGGTCGGCGGAGCCCGCGGCGTTGGCCAGCAGCACCGACCACAGCGACAGGTGGAAGATGAACGGCGTGGTGCGGTACCGCTCGATCACCGCCTGGGCGGCCCGGTGCAGCTCGTCGTCGACCCGGAAGTGGTGGTGCGTCCCGGCGAAGTCGTTCACCGGCGGGTGCGGCGAGTCGGTCGGGAGGCCCAGCGGCGGCGGGACGGTCTCGAACTCGCGCAGCCACCACCGCCGGTGCTCCTCGTACGAGGGCGAGCCGGCGGACCGCGCCTGCGCCCGCACGAACTCCGGGTAGCCGTCGGACCGCACGTCCGCCAGCTCCCCGCGCGCGAGGTGGTCGGCGAGGTCGCCGAGGACGATGTCGATCGACGCGCCGTCGGCGACGATGTGGTGCAGCGAGATCACCAGGTGGTGGGTGCCGTCGGCGTCGACGACGATCCCGCAGCGCCACAGCGGCGGGCGCGCCAGGTCGAACGGCCGGTTCATCACCGCGACGACGTCCTCGGTCCGCAGCCCCGGGTCGCGCCGGTGGTCGAAGACGTGGAACTCCGGGGTGACGTCCGGCGCGACGCGCGCCTTGACGCCGGTCGCGTCGATCTCGTAGTGGCCGCGCAGCTTCGGGTGCTTGCGCGCGATGGCCCGGAACGCCCCGGCGACCCGCTCCGGGTCGAGCGGGCCGTCGAAGCGCAGGCCGGTCAGGATCTGGTACGCCTCGTTGCCGCCGCGCATCCGCGACAGCACGTAGACCCGCTTCTCCTGCTCCGACACGGCGGTGTCGTCGAGCGGTTCGGGGGCGGTGCCCCGCTGTGCGCCGGGCGGCAGGCCGCGCGGCGCGGTCGACGTCGACCGCCGGAAGTCGAACCCGCCGGCGCGCAGCGCCTCGACGCTGGTGCGGATGACCTCGAAGATGCGGTCCTGGTGCTCCCGCGTGTGCGCCAGGGAGAAGTAGGCGGTCCTGCGCTCCCACACGTAGACGCCGTGGAACACCATGAGCTTGAAGAACAGGTTCAGCGTCAGCGACATGTGCGCCATGTCGCGCGGCACGACCGTCTCGTACTTGTAGAGCGACGCGAAGTGCGACACCTTCAGCGGCACTTCCTCCGCCTCGAAGTAGTCGTTCACGCGCCGCGCGAAGTCCGCCGTGAGCCGGTTGACGGCCGCGAGCCGCTCGGCGCCGTGCTCCCGCAGGTAGGACAGCGCGGCCTTGCAGGCGGCCATCGTCAAGGGGTGCTTGCAGAACGTCCCGGCGAAGAACGTCGTGGGCACGGCGGGCTTGGAGTCGTCCACGTCCGACCACGCGCCGCCGTCCACGGCGTCGAGGTACTTGCCCTTGCCGGCGATGATGCCGATCGGCATCCCGCCGCCGACGAGCTTGCCGTACAGCGACATGTCCGACTCGACGCCGAAGTGCTCCTGCGCGCCGCCCAGCGCGATCCGGAACCCGACGATCATCTCGTCGAAGATCAGCGCGATGCCGTGCTCCGTGCAGATCTCCCGCAGCTCCCGCAGGAACCCGGTGGGCTGGAGCGTGGGGTTGCGCGACTGGACGGGCTCGACGAGCACGGCGGCCAGCTCGGCACCGTGGCGCCGGATGCGCTCCAGCGACTCGGCGCTGCCGTAGGTGAGCACCATCGTGTCGTCCACCGCCGACTGCGGGATGCCGATCGAGGTGGGGATGCTGTCCTCGCCGTCGGCCTCCGCGAGCACGGCGTCGTAGCTGCCGTGGAAGGAGGTGAGGAAGCGTGCCACCTTGTCCCGGCCGCTCACGGCCCGCGCCAGGCGCACCGACACCATCACGGCCTCGGTGCCGGTGTTGCAGAAGGCGACCCGCTCGGCGCCGGTCATCTCGTGGACCAGCTCCGCGACCTCGCCCGCCACCCGGTTCTGCGGGCCCAGCTCGTAACCGCGGTCGAGCTGGTCGCGCACGGCGTCGACGATGAAGTCGGGCTGGTGGCCGAAGAAGTGGACGCCGTAGCCCATCGCGGTGTCGACGTACCGGTTGCCGTCCACGTCCCAGAACTCCGCCCCGCGCGACCGGGCCGACACGACGGGGTAGACGGTCTCCTTGATGCTGGGGTTGAAGTTGAGCGAGGCGATCCAGTCCGCCAGCACCTCGCGGTGCTCGCCGGCGTACGCCTTGGAGGTCGGGGTCTTCGCGGTGAACCGCGCCACGAAGTCGCGGATGAACGCGCCCTGCTCGTCGGTGAGCCGGTCATCGGTCAGCTCGATGTCGTTGGTGTGCGTGCCGACCTTGCGGGCCGGGGTCGCGCGGCGCTTCCCCTTGCCCGGCGCGACCGGGGGCTCCGCGACGACCGGCGTGCCCGTCGTGCCGCCCGACAGCAGGGTCAGCTGCTGCCGCATGATCTCCAGCTGCGAGCGGACGATGTCCTCGACGCCGGGTGGCGGCGCGGGGGCGGTCCCGGGCGCGGGGGCGGTCCCGGGCGCGACGGTCGTTCCGGGTGCGTAAGCCCGCGGTGACGGCGTCGGCGTGGCGGCGGGCGCGGGCGGGGCCTGCGGGGCGAGTTCGGCGGGTCGGTGCTCCAGGACGAAGTCGGCCAGCAGGCCGGGCGTGTAGAGGGACTCGAAGAACGCCTTGATCGGGATGTCGACGGCGTACTCGGTCTCGACGCGCTTGCCGAGCTGGACGAGCATCAGGGAGTCGATGCCCAGCGCGAACAGCTGGACGGACTCGTCGATCGCGTCGACGGCGACACCGGTGACCTGGCCGATGCACTGCTTGACGAACGCGACGACCGCGTCCCGGTCGTCCGCGCGCGTGTCCCGGTCGACCACGCGCCCGACCGGGGCGGCCTCCGGCTCGGCGACGACGGGCCGCGTCACCGCGCCGCCCCCCGCGCCGCCCACCGCGCCGCGGTCGGAGTACCAGGTCCGCCGCCGGTCGAACGGGGTGCGCGGCAGGTCGCGGACGAGGTCGCCGGACCCGCCGGGGAGCCGGCCCCACTCCAGCGACCGGCCCAGCTCCCACAGCGCGCCCGCGCTCTCCAGCAGCTGCCGGGTGTCGGAGCGCCCCTTGCGCAGGCTCGGGAGGACGACGGCGTCGTCGCCGAACTCCTGGGCGATCAGGCCGCCGACCGTGGCCGTGGCGCCGATCTCGACGAAGACGCGCGCGCCCAGGTCGACCGCGGTGCCGACGGCCGCCCGGAACAGGACGGGCTCGACCAGGTGCCGGCTCCAGTACGACGCGTCGATCGGCGAGTCCGCCGGGACGACCTCGCCGGTCACCGCCGAGATCCACGGCAGGGCGGGCGGGTCGAACACGTGGTGGCGGACCTGCTCGTGCAGGTCGTCCGCCGCCTGCGCCATCAGCGCGGAGTGGTACGGGTGCGAGACGTCCAGCCGCTCGGTGAAGACCCGCTGCTTGCGCGCGGCCCTGAGCACCGCCGCCAGGCTCTCGGCGGCACCGGCGACGGTGGTGTTCTCGGCCGCGTTCACCGCGGCGACGGAGACGTCCGGGTGGTCGGCCAGCAGCTGCTCCGCCCGCTCCCGCGAGCACAGCAGCGTCGCCATGGAGCCGTCCGCGGAGGAGGCGTTCACGACGCGCGCGCGGCGCGTCACCAGGTCGACCGCCTGGGTGAGGGTCATGACCGACGCGAAGCAGGCCGCCGCGTACTCGCCGACGCTGTGGCCGATCACGGCCGAGGGCGTGACGCCGAGCGACCGCCAGTACCGGGCGAGGGCCAGTTCGACCGCGAAGATCATCGCCTGGGTGTGGAGGGGCGACCGGAACGGCTCCTCGTCGTCGCCGAACATCGCCTCGACCGGGGAGACGTCGCCGATCCGGCGGAACACCCGGTCGATCTCGTCCAGCTCGTCCCGGAAGACCTCGGCGTGCTCGTACAGCTCGCGCGCCATGCCCGGGTACTGCGTGCCCTGGCCGGAGAACACGAACACCTGGCCCTCGCCCGCCCGGTCGCGGGCCGGGAGGGAGCCGAGCGCGGCCTCGACCGCGGCCGGGATGCCCGCGACGGAGTCGCAGACCAGCGCCGCCCGGTGCCGCAGGGCCGCGCGCCGCTCCCCCAGCGTGTGGGCGACGTCGGCGAGGTCGGCGGTCGTGCCCCCGCTCCACGCGGCCAGGTTGCGCAGGGCGGTGCGCAGCGCCGCGTCCGACTTCGCCGAGACGGGCAGCAGGCGGGCCGGGCCGGGCGTCGGCCGCGCGGGCTTCGGCTTCGGCCGGTACTCCTCCACGATCATGTGGGCGTTGCTGCCGCTGATGCCGAAGGAGCTGATCCCGGCGCGGCGCAGGCCGCCGACCGGCTCCCACGGGACCTCCTCGGCCACCACCTCGATCGGGACGGCGTCCCAGTCGATCAGCCGGTTGCCCTCGCGGAAGTGCAGCGTGGCCGGGAGCCTGCCGTGCCGCATGGACACGATCACCTTGCACAACGCCGCCATGCCCGCCGCGGACTCCAGGTGCCCGAGGTTGGACTTGACGCTGCCGACGCGCAGCTTGCCGCGCCTGCCCGCGAAGACCCGCGCCAGGGCGTTGACCTCCTGCGGGTCGCCGATCGGCGTGCCCGAGCCGTGCGCCTCGACGTAGGAGACGTCCTCGATGCCGACCCCGGCCTCGGCCATCGCGGCCTCGACCACGCGCTGCTGCGCGGTGCCGCTCGGCACGGTGAACCCGCCGCCCTGGCCGTTGTGGTTGACCGCCGAGCCGCTGATCACGGCCAGCACGTCGTCGCCGTCGCGCTCGGCGTCCGACAGGCGCTTGAGGACGACGACCGTGCCGCCCTCGCTGCGGATGTAGCCGTCGGCGCCGTCGTCGAAGCTGCGGCACCGGCCGGTCGGGGACAGCGCCTGCAACCGCGACCACGACACGTGGCCCTCCGGGCTGAGGATCAGGTTCACCGCCGCGGCGACGACCACGTCGCAGCCGCCCTGCCGCAGCTCCCGGCCGGCCTGGTGCAGCGCGTACAGCGAGGACGCGCAGGCCGCGTCGATCGCCTGGCTGGGGCCTTCGAAGCCGTAGGTGTAGGAGATCCGGCCGGCCGCCGAGTTGGCCATGTTGCCGGTGTAGCTGTACCGCTCGGCCGGGTGCCCGAGGTTCTTCCCGACCTGCACGTAGTCGTTGGTGTAGATGCCGACGAACACGCCGACGCGCCGGTCGCGCCCCGCCGCGGTCGGGTCCATCCCCGCGTCTTCGAGGGCTTCCCACGTCAGCTCCAGCAGCAGCCGCTGCTGGGGGTCGATCGACTCGGCCTCGGTGGGCGAGATGCCGAAGAACAGCGGGTCGAAGCCGTCCACCTGGTCGAGGTAGCCGCCCTGGGTGGTGGTCACCTCGCCGGTGTCGAGGTCGCTGTGCGACCACCGGTCGGCGGGCACCTCCCGCACCACGTCGACCTTGCCGCTCAGGGTCTCCCAGAGCTGGTCCTCGGTGCTGATGCCGCCGGGGAGCCGGAACGCCAGGCCCACCACGGCGAGGGGTTCGGTGGAGAACGCGGCCACCGGCGCCGGGTCGGGGCGCGCGGCGGCCGGCGCGCGGTCCTCGCCGACGCGCCGGGTCAGCTCGGTGGTGAGCGCGTCCGCGGTGGGGTGGTCGATGATGAACGTGCTCTCCAGCGAGACGCCCAGCTCGCGCGCCAGGCCGCTCTGGAGCTTGATCAGCTGCACCGACGTGCAGCCCAGCTCGAACAGGCTCCTGGCGTAGTCGTCCTGCCGCAGCTCGGTGCCGATCCCCAGCACCTCCGCGACGTGCTGGGACACCAGCTCCGCCAGCGGGGCGCCGTCGGCGGCGGGCCGGGTCGGCGAGGTGCCCGCCCCGGGGCCGGCCGCGGTGGGCGCGTCCAGGTCGGGCAGGTCGACCACCCGGCCGCGCCCGGCGAGCACCGGCTCCCAGTCCACCGCCAGGCCCCGCACGTGCGCCTCGGCGAGCGAGGTGAGGAAGTGGTCCAGGTGCTGCTCGTCGCGGCGCAGGGAGTTCAGCACCGGCACCGCCGAGCCCAGCGCCTCCGCGGTCTGCCGCATCGCCAGGGTCAGCACCGGGTGCACGCTGACCTCGACCATCGCCTGGTAGCCGTCGGCCAGCAGGGCCCTGGTCGCGCTCTCGAAGAGCATCGGCCGGCGCAGGTTGCGGTACCAGTACTCGGCGTCCAGCCCGGCGGTGTCGAACGCCGCGCCGGTCATGCCGGAGTAGAACGGGACCTCCGACGCGCGCGGGGTGATCGACGCGAGCGAGGTCAGCACCGCGTCGCGCACCTCCTCGACCCGCGGCGAGTGGGCGGCCAGGGGCACGGACGTCACGTGGGCGTACACGCCCGCGGCGCGCAGCTGCTCGGCGGCGAGCGCGAGCACGTCGCCGTCGCCGGAGACGACCACCGTGCGCGGCGCCATCACGCCCGAGACGTCGACGTCGTGGCCGTGCTCGGCGAACCACGAGGTCACCTCGTGCACCGGCAGCGCCACCACGGCCATGCCGCCACGGCCGGCCAGCACCGACTGCGCGCGGCTCCACAGCACGGCCGTCTTCGCGGCGTCGTCCAGCGACAGCGCGCCGGACACGAAGGCCGCGGCGGCCTCGCCGATGCTGTGCCCCACCACGGCGTGCGGCCGGACGCCGTGCGAGCGCCACAGCTCGGTGAGCGCCACCATGATCGAGAACAGCACCGGCTGCACGACGTCCGTCCGGTCGTACAGGTCCGTCGCCCCCGACCTCAGCACGTCGACCAGCGACCAGTCCACGTGCGGGGCCAGGGCGTCGGCGCAGTCGCCGATCCGCCGGGCGAACACCGGCGAGGAGTCGAGCAGCTCGGCGGCCATGCCCGGCCAGATCGCGCCCTGGCCCGGGAAGACGAACGCGGGGCGCGTCACCTCCACGGCCGTCCCCTCGACCACGTGCGGGCCGGGCCGTCCCAGGGCGAGCAGGTCCAGCGCTCCGGCGAGGTCGTCGCCGCGGCCCAGCAGCACCGCGCGGTGCGCGTGCGGCGGTCGGGTCGCGAGCGTGCGGGCCACGTCCTCGGGGTCGGCGCCGCCGGCGACGAGGTCGCGCAGCCGCCCGGCGACGTCGCGCAGCGCCCGTTCGCCCGGCGCGCCCAGGATCAGCGGGATCGTCATCGCCACCTCACCACCCCGGTCACGCGGGATGCCTGCCATGACGACCTCCGGGGTGCTCGCGACGCGCGGGACCTGACACGGTTCATTGCCCTAGTTCTTCCTGGCGTGCTTCTTGTAGCCGAAGTCGGCGATCATGACCTGCTGCAACTGGGAGGTGCCCTCGATGACCTCGAGGATCTTCGCCTCCCGGAACAGGCGTTCCGCCGGGAAACCCGACCAGCACCCGTTCCCGCCGAGCACCTGGACCGCGTCCGACGTCGCGCGCTGGGCGATCGTGGACGAGAAGTACTTCGCGATGTTGGTCTCCATCGCCGCGTCGGCGCTGCGCGCCGCCAGGAAGCGGCCCGCGCGCCGGCACAGCTCCCTGGCCGCGGCGACGTTCGTGACGGCGTCCGCGACCATCTTCTGCACCAACTGCTGCGTGCCGATCTTGACGCCGAACTGCTCGCGGCGCGTGGCGTAGGAGCACATCTCCTCCAGCGCCGCCTGGGCCAGCGCGACCCCCGCCCACGCGATGCTGTACCGACCGTGCAGCAGCGCCGTGTTCACCACGAAGCCGAAGCCCGCGCCGATGCCCGCGACGAGGTTCTCCGCCGGCACCTCGACGTCGGTGAGGACGACCTCCGCGATGTGCGTCGCCCGGTTGCCCAGGAACCCCGACATCGGTCGGGTGTCCACGCCCGGCGCGTCCCGCTCCACGACGAACGCGCTCGTGACGCCGTCGTCGGAGGCGATCACCAGGAACAGGTCGGCGATCCCGGCGAACGAGGTCCACTTCTTCCGCCCGTTGAGGACGAACGCGTCGCCCTTCCTGGTGTAGGTCGTGGCCACCGCGGCGGCGTCGGACCCGGCGTCCTCCTCGGACAGCGCGAAGCAGGCGATCCTCTCGCCGCGCGCGAGCGCCGGGAGGTACTTCTCCTTGAGCCGCTTCGACGCCAGCTCCACCAGCGTCCCGGCCACGATGGACGTGTGCACGGTCAGCAGCGCCCGCGTGGAGGCGCACGCCTTGCCGATCACCTCGGTGAGTTCCCCGTACTCCAGCGGGTCCAGGCCGAGGCCGCCCCACTTCTCGGGGATCGACGCGCCGAGGAACCCCTCGTCCGCCATCCTCTTCACGACGTCGGGCGGCAGGTGCTCGTCGCGGTCGAACGCGGCGGCCCTGGGCGCCAGCTCGGTGTCCGCGAACGACCTGGCCCTCGCGAGGACGTCGGACCGGTCGACGTCACCCACCCGACGGGCTCTTCAGGTCGGCGACCATGTCCGCGAGGCGGCGGACCGAGCTGAAGTTCCGCAGCACGATGTAGTCGTCGGGCACCTCCACGTCGAACGTCGACTCGACGTGGTGCAGGAGCTGCATGGCGAACAGCGACGTGAAGAACCCCCGCTCGAAGATGTCGTCGTCGTCGTGGAGCTCGACGTCCTTGAACGCGGTCATGTTCTCCCGCAGGTAGGCCCGGATGTTGGCCGCGGCGTCCGCCACCGTGACGTCTGCCATGTTCACCACCGCCTCGTCACGCATCGATCTCGACCTTGATGTACTCGGGGTACTCCTGGCGCACCGCGAGGTCGTTCTCGTACAGGTGGTCGCTGCCCTCGCTGCTCACCACGCGGAAGTTCGCCAGCTGGTAGGTCACCAGCATCTGGCGGTTGCGGTCCGTGCGGCGGAAGCGGGCGAACAGGCGCTTGCCGTCCTCGGCCGCCCGCTTGACCAGGAAGGACAGCAGGACCGTGCCCACGCCCTTGGACACCGTGCGGCAGGACATGAGCAGGAGGTTGATCGTCCAGCGGTCGTCCTGCTTCTCCACCAGCGCCATGCCGATCTTGCCGTAGGAGCCGTAGCGGTCGGTCAGCTCGCACACCCACAGGTCGTGGTCGGCGCTGCGCACGAGTTCGTCGAGCTGCTCGTGCGAGTACTGGATGCCGGTGGAGTTCAGCTGGTTGGTGCGCTCGGTCAGCTCTTCGAGCCGCAGCAGGTCGTCGTCCTTCGCCCGGGAGACGGTGAAGACCATGCCCAGGCCGGCCAGGAACTCGTCCGCGGCGCCCCGGTGGTCCAGCTCGGCCTCCCGGCGCGCCCGGTCCTCCAGGTACATGAGCCGGCGGCGGCTCGCGTCGGCGGTCACCACCCCGGGGCTGAGGCGCGGCATGGAGAGCAGGGTGGCCAGCAGCGCCGAGTCGACCGTCTCGACCTCGGGGTGGGCGAAGGCGACCTCGTCGCGCTCGAACGGCTGGTCGTCCACGAACATGATCGTGTCGATGCCGATGTTGAGCTTCTCGCGGATCGCGGCGACGGAGCTGGACTTGCTGTTCCAGTTGATCTGCGGGTACAGGAAGTACTCGGCGAGGCCCAGCGCCTCCAGCTCGCGCATCGCGTCGTCGTGGTTGTTCTTGCTGGCGACCGACTGGAGGATGCCGCGGGCGTCCAGGGTCTTGACCAGGTCCACGACGCCGTCGCGCGGGACGAGGTCGTCGCCCGCCGACAGGGTGCCGTGCCACAGCGTGTCGTCGAGGTCCCACACGACGCACTTGACCATCTTCATGAATCGACGTCCCCCAGGGTGTTCGCTGCCGCTGCCGTTCTCGTGGGTCAGCGCTTCGAGTACGTGTAGAACCCCTGGCCGCTCTTCCGGCCGAGCAGACCGGCGGCGACCATCTTCTTCAGCGTCGGGCAGCACCGGAACTTGCTGTCCTGGAACTCCTCGTAGAGCACGTTCAGGGAGTTGACGACGGTGTCGAGCCCGATGAGGTCGGCCGTCTCCAGCGGCCCCATCTTGTGCCCGTAGCCGAGCTTGAAGATCGCGTCGACCTGCTCGGGCTCGGCGACGCCGTCGTGCACCAGGAAGGCCGCCTCGTTCATGAAGAGGTGCGACAACCTGTTGGACACGAACCCGGGCGCGTCGTTGACCACGATGGACTGCTTGCCCAGCGAGCCGACGAACTCCTCCGCCCGCTTGACCGTGTCGTCGGAGGTGTGGAAGCCGCGCACGACCTCCGCGCACCCGAGCAGCGGCACGGGGTTCATGAAGTGGATGCCCACGACGTCGGCGGGCCGTGCCGTGCACGCGGCGAGCTTGGTGATGGAGATGCAGCTCGTGTTCGCGGCGATCTTCGCGTCCTCGCCGCAGACGTCGCGGAGTTCGAGGTACAGCCGCTCCTTCGCGGCGAGGTCCTCGACGATGTTCTCGACGATCCAGTCCGCCCCGGCGAGGTCGCCCAGGTCCGCGCTGAAGCGGATGCGGCCGAGGACCTCGTCGGCCTTCCACGAGGCCGTGGTCGGGGACATCATCCGGAACTGCCGGACGAGCCCGCGGACCTCGCGGGGCGCCGCGGCCAGCACCTCGGGGTCGTGGTCGGACAGGACGACGTCGTAACCGTTGGCGGCGCAGGTGATGGCCACGTCCTTGCCCATCACACCCGCGCCCACGACCCCTACTACTGCCATCCCCAGCCGCCCCCGCGTGTAACGAATGGTGCGCGCAAAGCGCGCGAACGTCCCGCACATTCTTTTCGCGCACGTCACCCACCGACGACATGCCAAAGCCGGCACAACGTCGGGAACGGGCTTCGCGCCGATTTCACCGTTCTTCGGGTGCGGCCACCCGAAAAATCGGGCGCAGCGTGCCCGAACCGTGCGAGGTCAACCCCTACTGGCCACTGTCGCCCGAGAAGAGGCTTTCACTACGCCGTTTGCGCGCTACGTCCGGTTCGCACCTTCCGTGCGAGGGACAATACACAGAACGCCGCAGAAGCGTAAAGGTTTCACCGAAGCTACAGCAGGTAGTCGAGTGCTCGCTGACCGTGCACGGCCGGACATTTCCGCACTTACCGGGAAGCGGGGCGGATAACGCTTCGCAGCCGATCACCACGATGCATCGACCCCGGTCGCCGGCGTCGGGTATTGCCGCCTCCGACCCCGACGAGGATCGCGCGCGAGGGGGAGTACCGCCCGCGCGCATCGGCGAACCAGCACGCCGCGGGACATTCCCGCGAACCCGACAGCCCGTCGACCACCCTCGCCGCCAGGGCACCTCACAGCGATGCGACCTGCGCAGATGAGCGCGAAGCGCTCCGCACGGCGCGTTTTCGGCCGTCCCGCGCCCGGCACCGCACGGGGTGCCCGAAAATTTGACGGAAATTTCGCGTGAAGTTAAGGCAAGACCGATGGAACCGCTCCCAGACGGTCCCCCCAGTACAGCCGAAAGCGACTGCGGTCACTACGTGGTACCGCATCGGAGGGCCACCGTCTCATTTCGCGAAGATTCCCCGACAAATTACGAGGATCACTCGTTTCGCAGGTCTGCCGGTTCCTGGAGACCTGTTCCGCAGGCGTGGACCGGGACATCTCGGAAACCGCTGTAAATCCGTTCCGGGGACGGGGTCGAACGTACCCTTGTCGCTTCCGGGGGCACCGTCTAACATGCCGGGAAGCCGATGGGGGCAATGCGGGTTCTGCGCGCGGCCCGGGCGTGCCCGGCACTGGATTCGTCGTCCGCCGATTCGCCTCGGCGAAACTCCCGACCACCAGGGGACAACCGTGGACAGAACGTTTGCCGAAGACGTCGGCGAGTGGCTCGTCGCCCAGGCCGACGACCTCCTGAAGGTCGGCGGCACGAAACAGCTCATGGGTTTGGACTGGACCGTCCTGCCCGAGGTGTGGCCGCCCGACCCGGCGACCGAGGTGTTCACCTCCGCCCTGCCGTTCGGCCCCGGCACGCGGTTCCTCGAAATCGGGTGCGGCGCCGGCGTGACGAGCGTGGTGGCCGCCCGGAGCGGGTGCCGGCGCGTCGTCGCGGCCGACATCAGCCCGGCCGCCGTCGCCAACACCGAGCTGAACGCCAAGGCCCACGGCGTCGAGCACGAGGTGGAGGCGCTGACGAGCGACCTGTTCCACGAGTTCGGGCCGACGGACGTGTTCGACCTGGTCGTCTCCAACCCGCCCCTGGTCCGGGCACGCGTGGACCGCACCTACGACCGGCTGATCGAGCGGTCGGTGTTCGACCCGGGGTACGCCCTCCACCAGCGGTTCTTCCACGAGGTGAAGCCGCACCTCGCCGAGGGCGCGCGCATCTTCATGAACACGAGCGACACGATGGGCGACCCGAAGTCGATCGTGGCCCTCGCCGTGCGGATGGGCTTCGCCGTGCGGAAGCACCACTCGAACCGGATCGAGATCCCCGGCTCGCTGATCGGCTGGACCCCGGCCATCGCCGCCGCCGCGGACGAGCACGGCATGGTCCACATCGAGTCGTCGATCTACGAGTTCCAGCTGATCTGACCGGACCCCGTGCGGCGACCGTCCACTTCGGAGTGCGGCGGCCACGGCCCCTCCCGGGGCGTGCGCCGGCGTCCCCGGCGGGTGCGGACAGGTACCCGGCCGGGGAGGCCGGCAGCGTCACCCGACCCCGGTCCGCCCCTCCCGCCCCCCGGCGGCGTCCCGGGCGAGGCGTTCGTTCGCCCGGCCGGCGGCCTCGGTGAGCCCGGCCAGGAAGGCGATGACGACGCGCAGCTCGTCGGGGTCGGCGGCGCGGAGGGTCGCCGCGACCTCGGTCCCCGCGAAGGCGAGGAACCCGCGCACCCGTTCGCGCGCCGCCGGGTCGGGGCGCAGGGTGACCCGGCGGCGGTCGGCGCTCTCGCGGCTGCGGTGGACGTGACCGGCGGTTTCGAGCCGGTTCAGCAGCACCGTCGTCGAGCCCGAGGTCATGCCGATCCGCCGGGAGAGCCGGGCGGGCGACAGCGGCGCGCCCGCCTCGGCCGCCCAGATGACGTGGCTCAGGGCGTTGGCGTCGGAGACCGGCAGCCGCAGCCAGGTCGCGAGGTGCCTCGTCAGCCCCTCCAGGCCGACCACCAGGTCGCGCAGGCGGTGCACCACCTCCACCCGGTCCGCCGGCCAGTCGAACGTCAGCGGGTCGACCTCTGTCACGCACACCCCTTCACCGCGAAGTAGCTTCACCGTAAAGCACGGCATCCGGTCGTGCGATCACACCGGAGCAGGGCATGACCACACCGCACGCGGTGGTTTCCGGCGCGAACATCGCCGGCCTCTCGGCCGCCCACTGGCTGCGGCGCACCGGGTGGGACGTCACCCTGCTCGAACGCGCGGCGGCGTTCCGCGACGGCGGGCAGAACGTCGACCTGCGGGGCGTCGCCCGCGAGGTGCTCGACCTGATGGGGCTGACCGAGGCGGTGAGGGCGCAGAACACCACCGAGACCGGCACGGTCCTGGTCGACGGCTCGGGCGGCGTGGTCGCGGAGCTGCCGTCCGACGGCCCGGACGGCGCGACCGCCGAGTTCGAGGTCCTGCGCGGCGACCTCGCCCGCACCATCCTCGAACACCTGCCCGCGGGGGTCGAGGTCCTCTACGGCGACACCGTCGCCGAGGTCGACAAGGACGCCGACGCGGTCACCGTGACCACGGCGTCGGGCCGCACCCTGCGCGCCGACCTGCTCGTCATCGCCGAGGGCGTCCGCTCCGCGACCCGCGACCGGCTGTTCGGCGACGCGGTCGACCGCCGCGAACTCGGGATCACCATGGTGTTCGGCACGATCCCGCGCACGCCGGGCGACGACGACCGGTGGCGGTGGTACAACGCCGTGGGCGGGCGGCAGGTCCACCTCCGGCCGGACAACCACGGCACCACCCGCGCCATCCTCGCCCACGCGCGCGGCGACGACCTCGTGGACCTCGACCGCGCGGACACCCTCGCCCGGCTCCGCGACCGCTACGCCGACGCCGGCTGGGAGGCGCCCCGCGTCCTCGACGCCTTCGGCACCTCCGACGACGTCTACGTCGACCGCCTCACCCAGGTCCGCATGCCCACCTGGCACCGCGGGCGGGTGTGCGTCGCGGGGGACGCGGCCTGGTGCGTCACCCCGCTGGGCGGCGGCGGCGCGTCGCTGGCCCTCGTCAGCGGGTACGTCCTGGCCGCGTGCCTGTCCACCGCCGAGCACCCCGGGAGCGCGCTCACCGCGTACGAGGAGTGGATGCGCCCCCTCGTCGACGACGTCCAGCGGCTCCCGCGCGGCCTGGAGCGCGTCGCCTTCCCGCGGACCCGGTTCGGCCTGGCGCTGCGCGACCTGGTCGCCAAGGCCCTCACCTCACCGCCGCCGGCGTCCCTCACCGCGAGGATCGGCCGGGTCGCCGCCACCGACCGCGCGCTGCCGCGCATCGCACCGGCCGGGGCCTGACCGGTCCGGGCCTGGTGGTCAGGGCCTGGTGGTCGGGGCCCGACGGTCCGGGCCTGGTGGTCGCGGGCCGACGGTCCGGGACCACCGCCCGCGACGCCTGTTCAGCGGTCGTGGCCCCGGCCCGGCGCGAGGAGCCTGGGCCCATGGGACCTCGATACAGCAGGCGCTTCACCGTCGCCGTGGTCTGCACCGCGCTGTCCGGCCTCCTCGTCGGGGTGGGCGTCGCGTACGGCGGCGCGGTGGTCGTGCTGCCGGCCGTGCTGTGCACCCTCGTCTTCACCGTGCTGGCCGCCC